>CAMAXJ010000004.1 GCA_945862155.1 Rhodoluna limnophila | reverse complement strand
TGGTGCGGACCATGCCGCATGTTCGGGCCCATCTTCGAAGCTGCCAGTGAGAAGTATCCAGAGATTACTTTCGGCAAGGTAGACACCGAAGCTCAGCAGCAGCTTGCCGACGAAGCCGGCATCAGCTCGATTCCAACTCTGATGGTCTTTCGCGACGGCATACTTCTATACAACAATCCAGGCGCATTACCTGCCGAGGCCTTGGATGAAATAATTAGCGCAGTTGCGGCCCTAAATATGGATGATGTTCTAAAAGAAGTTGCCAAACAAAATCAAGAAGCTAAGCCATAAAATCCGTGAGTAACAACCAACTTTTCGAAGGCGAGAATTGAAAAATAACTCAGCGGCCATGTTCGCAACCGTTGCTCTGGTGGGGCTAGGTGCTTTACTGCTGAGTTTTTTTGATACCGGTACCTGTGTTGTTCCAGACGCCGATAACTTCATTTCCTGTCAAGAGATTGCCGATCAGCGAGTTTGGGCGGCTTGGATACTCGGTGCCATTTTTGTTGGCGGACTATTGGTGTCGATCACTCGCAAAAAGAGACGTTAGCCATGCATCAAAATAGCGACGAAACTAGAGCTCTTCGGGAAAAAATCTTCGAGTATGTCCGCACTCGCATGGATTATGACCCGATTCCGTTGGATTATCCAAAGTCGGAACAGGAGCTTTTTGCTGCAGCCGGCCTAACGCTGTCTGAGGATGGCATGGGCGGCGATAAAGCCTTGCGGCTGTTCGAGGAAGTCTTGGCTCCAGCAACTATTTCTACTGACCACCCAGGATTCGTTTCCTTCATTCCAAATGCGCCTACTGAGGCAGCCAGCATCTTTGATCTAGTGGTTTCCGCAAGCTCGATTTATGGAGGTTCCTGGCTTGAAGGAGCTGGAGCAATTTTTGCAGAGAACCAGGTCCTTACCTGGTTCGCATCAGAAGTGGGCCTTCCAAAAGGTTCCGGAGGTTCTTTCGTTCAAGGCGGAACTATTGGAAACCTTTCTGCTCTTGTGACCGCAAGGCAGTCACATCGGGAAAAACTCAAAGCATCTGGTGCTCAACTCCAAGGAAGACTTTCTTTTCTCGCCTCTAAAGAGGCGCACTCCTCTTTGAAGGCTGCTGCCAAGGTCATGGATGTGGAAATTGTTCTAGCAGAGCCTTCCGCTGATGGTCGTCTGAGTGCTCAGGCTGTAAGCGAAGCTCTTGCAAGCCAGCCAGCAAATTCTGTTTTTGCAATTGTTGCAACTGGCGGTACTACCAACTTTGGAATTATTGATGACCTGCGTGGAATTGGTGAAGTGGCACAAAGAAATGGTCTTTGGTTCCACATCGATGGCGCTTATGGTTTGGCTGGAGTGCTAAGCCCCAAATACAAGCACTTGTTTGATGGTTCCGAGCTTGCGGATTCATTTATCGTTGACCCACACAAGTGGCTATTTGCTCCATACGATGCCTGTGCCTTGGTTTATCGGAATCCAGAAATTGCACGCGCCACTCACACTCAGCACGGTGAGTATTTAGAGACCCTCACCGAGTCAGGGCTTTGGAATCCATCTGATTATTCATTTGGATTAACTAGAAGAACTAGAGGACTCCCACTCTGGTTCTCATTAGCAACTCACGGGGTGGCAAAGTATCGCGATGCAATCGAATACAACATCGATGTCGCCCATGAGATTGCGGATGTCATTAGGTCTATGGAGCACGTCGAATTAGTTCGGGATCCGCGGTTGTCAGTTGTGGTGTTTGAACGCAAGGGTTGGGATCTAAACCAATACAAGAAATGGTCGGACAAGCTTTTGAAAGATGAAATTGGTTTTGTAGTTCCCTCAAGCCATAAGGGCAAGCCAAATACCCGCTTTGCTATCGTCAATCCCCTAACCAGCGTGAAGCTACTAACCCAAATCCTTGAGAGCATGAAGTAAGGAGCTAACAGATGAAACTAACCATTGCCGAGGCTCCAGCTTCTTTATCGAGAGTCAAAAACTCCACAAGGCCTGCTCTTCGAGTGGCTCTAGTTCAAACCAAGTGGCACCAGGATGCAGCAGAGCACGAGAGCGTGCTTATGGATGGGATTTCGAAGGCCGCCAAAGCTGGGGCCAAGATTGTGTTCTTGCAGGAGCTAACTCTTTCGAGGTATCCAGCCGATGCAAAACCCGAAGGTGTTCCTTCAAAGATTGCAGAGCAGTTAATTGGTGGCAAGACCCATTTGTTTGCAGCCAAGGCTGCAAAAGAATACGGAGTGGTTATACACGCTTCTTTATACGAGCAAGCTGATCTTCCAGATGGACGAGGACTAAACACTGCCATTTTGGTAAACACCGAAGGTGAAATAATCGCGCGCACTCCAAAGCTTCACATTCCAGTCACCGCAGGCTACTACGAAGACAAGTACTTCCAGCCAGGGCCAGCGGATTCTGACCCGTATCCCGTTTACACGCTCGAACTCGGTGGAGTTTCTGCAAGCTTTGGTCTTCCAACCTGTTGGGATGAGTGGTTTCCGGAGGTAGCCAGAAACTACTCGATTCGCGGAGCTGAGATTCTGGCTTACCCAACGGCAATTGGTTCTGAGCCAGATCACCCAGATTTTGACACTGAGCCACTATGGCGTCAAGTGATTATTGGCCACGGAATTGCGAATGGTACCTTCATGGTTATTCCAAACCGATACGGCAACGAAGGTTCGTTGAACTTTTATGGAAGCAGTTTCATTAGCGATCCGTTTGGCAGAGTTTTAGCCCGTGCCTCAAGAGACACCGATGAGATACTTGTCGCCGATCTAGATCTTGACCAAAGACGTGACTGGTTGGATCTGTTTCCTTTCCTTGCCACCCGAAGACCTGACACTTACGACAAGCTAACCTCCCCTGTTCAAAACAAACGTCTTGACTCAGGAGATAGCGAACAAGGCGGCATTGCAGGGGTTAGCCAGAAATGAAACTAACCATGCCCGCGGAATGGGAAGCTCACGAGCGAACCTGGATGGCCTGGCCGCCGGCAAACTACCTACTTGGCGAAAGCGACGCGGAAGCTGAAGCCGCCAGAAGTTCATGGGCCAGTGTTGCCAATGCCATCGTGCGCTTTGAGCCAGTCTCGGTTCTTGCAACCAGTGATCAGCTTGAAATAGCCAGAGCCTATCTGCACCCGAGCATTGAATTAATTGAGGCCGAGCTTGATGATGCTTGGATGAGGGATACTGGTCCAACTTTTGTGAAAGACGAATCTGGAAATCTGGTGGGCGTGAATTGGGTGTTCAACGGTTGGGGAGCACAGAGCTGGGCCAGCTGGGACAAAGACAAGTTGGTCGCAGGATTTATGGGGAAGCTATCCGGAAAAGCAGTTGTCGATTCACCGCTTATCAATGAAGGCGGCGGCATCCACGTTAACGGAGCGGGTGTTGTGCTACTGACCGAAACTGTGCAGCTGGGTGAAGGTCGAAACTCTTCCTGGACAAAGAAGGAAGTAGAAGCCGAGATCCACGAAAAGCTTGGCACCAACCAGGCCGTTTGGATCAAGCGTGGACTCACCCGTGACTATGACGGCTTTGGGACCCGAGGTCACATTGACATAGTTGCTTGCTTTGCCAGTTCGAACGTTATCTTGTATCACGATCAGCAAGACCCCTCACACCCCGACTACGAGGTATCTCGGGAAGTTAAGGCAACTCTTGAGGCAGCTGGAAATTTTGAAGTCATCGGTATTCCAGCCCCAACTATTTTGCGAGATGAGCAGGACTTCGTCGACTACAGCTACATAAATCACTACATCGTGAACGGTGCAGTGATTTTGTGCTCGTTCAACGATCCAAATGACTTAGTTGCCCAGGCAATACTCGAAAAGGTTTACCCCGGTCGAGAGATAGTTCTTATTGACGCCAAAGAGATTTTTGCACGCGGTGGCGGTATTCACTGCATCACCCAGCAGCAGCCTGCCTGAGCATTTTGGGTGATCCTGGAAGTTGATGTTTCTCCTATAGAAAAGCTTTTCAGCCGTTGTTGAAGTGTCGGCTGCCAAAGATTTAGTTGCTAGGGTAGCTACTTGTGTATAACTACTCACTGGCGACACTTCGACTACTAATTGGAGTGGGCCTCGTTGGCAGCGTCATCTGGCAAGTCACCGACCGAATCGCAAATGATAACTTTAGGCCCTTTGAGTACTTTGCCTACTTCTCTATCGTGACTGCAATCTTTGCAGGGCTATTGCTAATAACAACAAGTTTTGGTCTGATGCTAAAGATTGAGGACACTAAGTGGGTCGAGATTGCAAGGCTCTGCTTCGCTGTTGCATTGATAGTGGTTGGAGTGGTCTATCACGCACTTTTGGCAGATGCTGCCAATGACGTTCGTGATGGAAACTACGTGTGGCCAGTTCTTCCAAACGAGATTATTCATACCTATGCCCCAATACTTGCAGCGATTGAGTATCTGATTTCTGTTAAGGCTTTTCGCATCAGACTTCGAGCACTTATTTGGACTTTAGTTTTCCCGTTGACCTGGTTGGTGCTTTCGATTATTCGCGGGAGCGCAACTAACTGGTGGCCCTACTGGTTCATAAATCCAAACGGCGAAGCGGGCGTTGGTGGAATGCTGACTTACATGGCGGCAATATCAGTGTTCTTTCTAGCTCTTGGTTTGGCGGTAATTGGGCTCAAGCAAGTGCTCAGAAAGCTTGTATCGCGCTAGAGGCGAACCCGTCCGCAGGTGGACTTGCGGTGATACTGTATTGGGATGCGCGCATCAAAGTGGATAGCAATCACAACTGGAGTCTTAGTTCTAACCGTTTCTGGTGGAGCTCTGGCCGTTGGAGACTACGTTTACACATCAGGAACAGTAGTTCCTTGTGCCATTAACGAAGACGACCTAGGAAATAAACCCGAGTTTTTTGTAACCCCCGCCAAAGGCAATGGTCCTTTCCCCGGTGAAGGCTGGGATAAGTGGGCAGGTTATGACCTAAGTGCTTGGTGGATGACTGACGTGAGCTACCAGGCGGTCGAGATTCCGGTCAGCGATGAAGTCACTTTATCTGCCTGGTGGATTGCTCCCGTTGAGTCAAATGGCAAGAGTGTGATCGTCACCCACGGTATCGGAACCTCAAGACGCGATTTCAACGCACTTCTTCCAAGCGCGATGCTGGTCAAAAATGGCTTCCATGTTCTTTTGGTTGACTCCCGCGACACCGGGGAGTCAACATGTACCGACGGAAGGCACTCCGCCGGCCAGGAGGAATCAACTGACTTCGCAGCTGTTGCTGATTGGCTAATTGCCAATAAAGAAGTCACGCCGGCATCACTTGGAATGTTTGGTGTTTCTGGTGGAGCAATTGCAACTTCACTGCTGCCGGCAAAGACCGAGAACATATCTGCCTTTGCAATGGAGGGCACCATATTTGATTTCAACGCAGCAGCTACCAAAGAAGTAGAGTTCCAGGGCTTCCCAGGATTCTTGTGGCAACTAGCGTTGATTTCCGCCCAGCTGTTCCACGGCGTGAACCTAACCGAAACTTCTGCCATGCAGGGAATTGAGGCCGCTGCAGATCGTCCGATGCTTATTCTTCACGGAGATATCGATCAGCGACTTGACTACCAGTCATCGGTCGATTTTTACAACTACGCAAAGAGCGTCGGAGCTAACATCACTCTTGAAACTTTCGAAGGTGCTGATCACACCGAAGGCATGCTCACTGAGACAGACCGCTACGCGGCGGTTCTGGTTGACTTTTTCGAGAAGTCACTAACAAAATAGTGAAACTCATGAAGGCGGTAAGGCACGCTGCTCGCTACTTGCTTGGGGCGGCGCTAATTTATGCCGGTGTGGGTCACTTCACCTTTTCGAGAATTACTTTCCAAGCCCAAGTTCCGCCTTGGCTGCCACTTGATCCCGACTTTGTAGTGTTGGCATCAGGTGCTGTCGAAATTGCCCTGGGGCTTGGGCTTATCTTTGTCGCCCGCTATCGCAAGCAGATCGGGTGGCTAACAGCAGCTTTCTTCTTGGCCGTTTTTCCAGGCAACATCTCTCAGTACCTAACTCAAACAGATGCGTTTGGTCTCAATACCGATGAGGCAAGAGCTATTAGGTTGCTGTTTCAGCCACTTCTAATCCTCTGGGCCCTCTGGGCAACTGGCGCTTGGCACAAAAGCAAGAAAGTCAGCCCTAAGAAGCAGGGCTAGGGAATGCGGGTGGCAAGAATCTTGTCGATTCGACGACCATCCATGTCCACAACTTCAAGCTTCCAGCCTTCTATAACAACGCTGTCTCCAGAAACCGGCATCTTGCCCAGGAGCAAAAGGATTAGTCCACTAACAGTGTGATATCGACCCTTGTCCTGCTCTGGAACATCTTCGATGACCAGGCAGTCCTTTAGCTCGTGGATAGAGGTGTCACCCTCGAATAGCCAAGAACCATCGTCGCGTTGAACTGGATCGGTAGCTTCTTCGCCTTCGGTCACAATCTCGCCAATCAGAGTGTCAAAAATGTCTTGGATGGTAACAAGACCCTCGAGGCTTCCGTATTCGTCAACAACGAAGGCGATGTGAGTTCGGGACTGTTTGAACTGCTCCAGTAGGTCCATACCAGTAAGCGTTTCTGGAACATACAGCGGGGCTTCAAGATTGTCCTGAAGGCTCAGCTTTTCTCCCCTGGCAACGGTTGATAGCGCGGTCTTTGCGCTCAGTACTCCGATGATTGAATCAAGATCTCCATCGCATACTGGGATGCGGGATCTAACCGATTGGGCAATTTGGTCAAAACTTTCGGCCTCTGGGGCATTGATGTCAACGTAGATAATTTCAGAACGAGGGACCATAAGTGATCCGAGCTTTCGATCATCAAGTCGGAATACGTTTTTTACGAGCTCTCTCTCCTGGTCTTCAATAAGACCCGCGACGGAACCCTCGTCCAAAATGGCTTCAATTTCGTCTTCCGTGACCGTAGCTTCCTTGTGCTTGCCAACTCCGAACAGTCTCAATAAAGCGTTAGTTGTAAAGCTCAGAATAAGGACAAACGGCCTGGTGGCAATAGAAAGAATCAACATGGGCCGGGCCATGACGGCGGCGATGGCCTCGGGGTTTGATTGACCAATGCGCTTAGGAACTAGCTCACCCACCGTAATTGCAACGAAAGTCACAATAAGAACCACAGAAACTGTGGCAGTGATGTCAGCAATTCCATCCGGCACTCCAACGCTCTGCAACCAGATAGCTAGAGGTTTAGCAAAGATCGATTCTCCGACAATTCCACTGAGCAAACCTATAGAGGTGATACCTATTTGGATAGCCGAGAGAAACTGGGTTGGATCGGCACTGATACGCAAGGCCGCTTCAGCAGATTTTTTGCCCTTGGCAGACATGGCAGAGAGCTTGGCTCGCTTAGAGGTTAAAAGTGCAACCTCCGACATGGCAAGAACACCATTTACCAGAATTAGAGAAAACAGCAGGATTATTTCCAAAGACCTGTTTAACTCACCCCAATGGCTATGCGAACGTTGAAAGACAATAATCGCAGAAATTTTGGGGTTGTGCGACTAAATGCTAAAGATTTGACCAAGTAGAGACCCTGACAAGCTCGCCGGGGGCTATTTTCAGGCGCTAAAGAGGCAAATAAAGCTGTTCTAGCTTTCACAGGGATTATTTGGATTTAGTTGCGGGCGACTTTGATTTATCCGCTTTGCGAGTGGCAAGGGCAAACAGAGCAAGTCCTGCAACTAGCGCCCCTGCGCCTACTCCGTAGGCAACGACGTCTGCAGCGCGGTTGGTGTCAACAAAGACACCGACAAAAACCACGGAGATGATGGCAACGACAACTCCGATCAACTTGGACTTCAGATCATCCAAGTCACGAACCTCAAGCCACTCAGGAACCTCAAGTCTTGTGTCAACAAAGAGTTCGTATAGTCCGTAGCCGATAACAAGAAGTACAGTTCCAAGAAGGATTGCATCTACTGCTGTCAAAACTTCAACGATTGTTTCTTTCAAGTAGGCGTCATTCAAAACTGCGTCCCACACGATTATCAGTATTGAGATAGACCCCTGCGCCATTAGAAGCAGTGCTCCAATAATTGAAGCAACAGCTGGAACGAAAACCGCGTAGCGGGTCAAACCTAGTATTTTACGCATGGCCCAATGGTACTAGTAGCCTCGACCAATCAGAAGGTGTAAAAAGCCAGCAGTATGGCTATTCCAAACATCACTGCAGCAATCACCAAATCAAGCACCTTCCAAAACACCGGCTTGGCCATGAACCTAGAAGCTGCCTTAGCGCCGAAGCCAATAGAGCTAAACCATAAAATGCTGGCTACTGCTGCACCTAAGGCAAACCACCATTTGTTTTGCCCGAATTGATTGCCAATAGATCCAAGCAAAATCACAGTGTCCAGGTAGACATGTGGGTTTAAGAAGGTAAAGCCAAGTACCGAAAGCACAACCGTTTTCGAACTGGCACTTTGAACCCCTGAGGCATCTAGGGTTTGAGTCTTGAAAGCTGAGCGAATTGACCTAATTCCAAACCAAGTCAAATATGCCACCCCGAACCAGCGGATTATCTCCAGTAGCCAAGGCAACCCTGAGATTAGGGCTCCGAGGCCGGCGACGCCTAGCAGGATTAAAAGTGCGTCAGAGATTGCGCAAATTGCAACAACAAGTAACACATGCTTTTTTGTGAGGCCCTGCCGAATAACAAAAGCGTTCTGAGCCCCAATTGCAACAATTAAGGAAAGGCCAGTAAGTAGACCTGGCAAGAAAGCAATCACCGGTTGAGTCTAAGGGTTGCGTTTAGTCGTTTGGCGCCCTCGGCAGGAACCTGCGACCAAGAGATTAGAAGGATTTAGACCTTGGGCTTCGAATTCTTTCGCAGAAGCGAAACGATAAACATGGTCGCCAGAACGAAAAACGCGGGCCAGTTTAGGGCTTCGCCAGGTGGAGTGTGTGCGCTTTCGATTTGGCCCATCATGCCAGCCAAGGCTCTCATGGGTGCATCAAGGGCAAGAAAGAGAATAACCAGTGGTGTGAAGCCCTTGTATGCAAAGAACAAAACGAGCATGAGACCCACGAGAAGCAGCTGAATAGCTCCCCACTGGTGGAACAGGGCAATAATGTTGTTTCCGCCCGAGACGCTCGTGTCAATGCCGGCGATAGATTCTGCTCCACCATCTGGTGTGAACAAGTGAATCACGCTTCGAACGACGACTATCAAAAGGAACGCAAGCGTTATTAGCCGAACAACTCCAAAACCTCGGTACTCTCTCGGGTTTTCTGGGAGAATCTGATTCCTCATGCTTTACCTTATCCTTCAAACTAAGGTGGTGCCCTCGGCAGGAATCGAACCTGCGACCAAGAGATTAGAAGGCTCTTGCTCTATCCACTGAGCTACGAAGGCAGAGCTCCAGTTTACTAGCTAACGCTTACTTCTCGTTCTCTGTTCTGGATAGACGCTGTGAGACGTAAACAGGGATTAGCGAAAGAACAATAACCACTGTGGCAACGACGTTTACAACCGATGCCTGGTTTGGTCTTGCCATCTCGGCAAGAATCCAAAGTGGAAGTGTGGTGACTCCTGGGGGCGCGGTAAAGATGGTCACCACAACCTCGTCGAAGCTAAGGGCGAAAGCCAAAAGTGCTCCCGCTGCAAAGGCAGTTCTAAACTGTGGGAACGTGACGAGCCGGAAAGTTCCCCAAAGCCCTTCGCCAAGATCCATAGAGGCTTCCTGAAGCGATGGGTTCATGCGTTTCAATCTTGCGAATACGTTATTGAAAACCATCACAATACAAAATGTTGCGTGAGCGACAATCATTCCGAAATAACCGATTTGGAAACCAGCTGGGGTTAGGAAGTTGCTATAGGTGTTGCTAAAGGCAACACCTGTTACAACACCGGGTAAAGCAATAGGTAAAACCACCAGAAGGTTCACGGTTCCCTTGCCAAAGAATTCATACCTGCTAAGCGCAAAGGCAACCAGTGACCCCAGAACCATAGCGATGGTCATCGCTCCAAAGGCTACAATCGCTGAGTTTAAGAGTGCAGCTCGAATCTCCTCAGATTCGAACGCAACTACCCACCACTTGAATGACCACTCCTGGATTGGCCAGGCTGAAACCTGACGCTCATTGAAGGCATTAAGGATAAGCACCGATAACGGCGCGTACATGAAAACAAGTACAAAGGCGACAATGGCCATCAATGAGAATCTGGATGCACGAGAGAATCTAAGCATTTTGCTACATCCTCTCCAGTGAACCGGTGCGCCTAGCAATCATGAGATACATAACCACAAATGCAATCGGAACCATTGAAAAGGCAGCGGCCACCGGTGGATTCAAGTTGATGTTCGAGGCAATGATTGAACCAATCATCTGAGTCTTGCCGCCGACGAATCTGGCGGCGAGGTAATCACCGAGACTCAGCGAGAAAGTAAAGACGCTACCGGCAATAATCGCCGGGGTGATCAATGGCAGCACCATGCGAGATACTGTTGCCCAGCCCTTGGCACCAAGGTCAGCCGAGGCGTCAAAAAGATTTAGGGGTAGCTGCCTGATGGCGGTGAACACCGGCAGTGCCATGTAAGGAAACCACAGATAGACCAAAGTCAAGATTGTCACTGGAATACCAAAACCTGGACCGTTAATGCCAAACGGGGCCATCAGCCAATTGACTAACCCTTCTTCGGTGAAAGTAAGGCGCATCGCCAAAAGCTTCACCAGATATCCCGCCCAGAGCGGCAGGGTAATTGCAACAGCCAATAGATTTCTAACCCAGGGCCTAGCAAGCTTGGCCATAAAGATTCCAAGGGGAATTGCAAACGCGATGCAAACCACCGTGACTGCAACTGCAATTCCCAGGGTTCGTATGGAAGTTGCGAAGTAAGCGGGAACGGTAAAGATGTTGACAAAGTTTTCGATGGTGAAACCAACAATCACTTTGGAAGTGAACGGGTCAATAAACCAGAAGGCCGTGACTAGCAAAAGTGCCAGAGAAATTATGTAGACCCCGACCAACCAAGTCATCGGCAGTGCGAGAAGGGCGATCAGCCTGGTGGTGGGTCTTTTGTGCAGGTAGGTAGAAAGTGGGCGATTAGGAACCTTTTGAATTGCGCTCAATTTCTCACCTACTTAGTTGAAACATTTGTCTTGAAGATTGGTATTGCCGGGTGGGGTTTTACCCCCACCCGGCAAAGCTTTGGAATTAACCCTTTACGGTCACCCAAGCATTGGTCCAGTCTTGGAAGCTGGTGCACTTAACATCAGTGCGTCCATCAACACACTCCTCAATTGGAGTGGTCCAAGGCCATACCTGATCCCAGAACGCCTCGTCCTCAGCTGCGAACTGGTCACAGTGAGCCTGAGTGTCGGCATCGGTTGCACAGAAGGCAATGTTTGAAGGAGCCATACCAAAGTTCATGGCGATTGCTCCGTTAACGCTTGCCTGGCTGGTGTAGTCGATCCATGCGTAAGCACAGTTCGAGTTTGGAGAGGTGCTTGAAAGCAACCAGGTGTCGTACCATCCGGTTGAACCTTCCTTAGGAAGTGTGGTCTTCAGGTTGTCCTGAGCCGCAAACTTCTTCAAGATCTCCCAGCTAGTTCCAACTACGGTGTTGCCACCGACGAAGGAAGTGATCTGAGCCACTGCATCGGACCAGTACTCGCCGATAATGCCGTTTTGCTGCTGAAGCAGTTCAACAGCAGCAGCTAGCTGAGTCTCGTCCAGTGCGTATGGGTTTGTGATGCCAAGCTCTGGCTTGTGGTACATCAAGTACACAGCTGCGTCAGCAATGTAGATTGGTGCGTCATAAGCGGTGATCTTGCCAGCGTATGGGCTGTCAGCTTCCCAAACAATGTCCCAGCTCTCTGGTTCTCCACCAGTGACATCCTCGTTGTACTGAAGAAGGTTTGCACCACGGCCGATTGGAACACCGTATGGCTTACCGTTTACAACGTCATAGATCTGACCCTTCATACCTTCAGCGATTTCATCGCTGAAGTTAGGAATTAGCTCCATGTTTAGTGGTGCAACGTCTCCACCAACGATTAGGCGAAGTGCTGCGTCACCTGAGGCCGACACGATGTCGTACTCACCGGTGCGCATAAGTGTTACCATCTCGTCGCTAGTACCGGCGTCGCGGTTGTTAACTACACAACCAGTCTCAGCGGTGAATGGGTCAACCCACTTTGGGTCTACGAATCCAGCCCAGTTAACGATGTTCAGTTCACCTTCGAAGGCACCGAGTTCGGCCTTCATTGGTACTTCTGGAACCGTAAGGGTCAGTTCGCCACTTGTTGTTGCACAACCAGATAGCACCAGGGCGCTAGCTGCTAGTAGTGCAGGAAGAGCTAGTTTGCTTCTTCTCATTTGTTTCCTCTCATTTATTGTTTGGAATCTTGGCGACGTGCTCCTTGCGGAATGTGGCCAATACCCTGTCACCCGCTTCAAGACCTAGGTCTTGTCCCGGTAACTCTTCATTTAGTCTGGTTGCCACAAGGCGCAAACCAGCTTCGGATTCCAACACATACAAAGTGTTGGCTCCGGTGTAAGCAACATCAACAATTTTCGCATTTATAGCAATTTCATCTGACGCGCTCTTCGAGCCATCTTTTTGAAGCTTGATCCGCTCGGGACGTACGTTGACCATCTGCTCAGAACCGAACAGTTCCTTTGCCGGCGGACCCGAAATCAAATTCGAAACACCTAGGAAACTCGCTACGAATGCTGAGGAGGGGTTCTCGTAAACCTCACGAGGGGTTCCAATTTGCTCAATTTGTCCATGGTTGAAAACAGCGATCCGGTCGCTCATGCGCATGGCTTCTTCTTGATCATGAGTGACAAAGATAAAGGTGATGCCTGCTTCACGCTGGATTCGCTTGAGCTCAACCTGCATTTCTTCGCGAAGCTGCTTATCTAGTGCACCGAGTGGCTCATCCAACAAAAGCACTTTAGGGCGGAGCACTAGAGCACGAGCCAAAGCAATTCTTTGTCTTTGACCACCTGATAGCTGGTGAGGAAAGCGATCGGCTAGGTGAGTTAGCTTTACTGATTCGATTGCCTCTGAAGCTAGCTTCGTCCGTTCAGCTTTTGGCATCTTTCTGGCTCGAAGACCATATTCAACGTTCAATTGAATCGACATGTGAGGAAAAAGTGCATAGTCCTGAAAAACAGTGTTTACATCTCTGTCAAAAGGTGCCAGCTCCGTGACGTCAGAGCCTTCTAGGAAAACCTTGCCGCTACTTGCTGTTTCGAAGCCAGCGATGATGCGAAGAACAGTTGTCTTGCCCGAGCCCGAGGGGCCCAGCATGGAGAAAAATTCGCCGTGAGGAATTTCTAGGTCAAGATTTGAAACGGCAGTGACATCGCCAAAAGATTTGTTAAGATTTTTCAAGCTAACAGCAGAAGTCGCTGATTTTGGAGACGAGCTTTGAGCACTATGGGCATAGTTATTGTTCAAAATATCACCTAGTCAGTTTGGACTGCTTTGTCCCTTGAAGCATCCCCACTACTCCCGAACATTCCCTACAGCCTACCCGCGGAGCTAAAAAAGACTCGGCAAATCTGGACCCCAAAAAGTTGCGGTTTTATTAAGGTTTTCTTCTAGAGCTGCAGGGGTGCGCCAAACCCCCTTGGAAGCTAGTTAGTTTCCCCACTCACCGGGAGGGCCTAGCCATAACAAGAAAGCAAACAGTGACACTACAAAAACCGCCAGGGTCAGAACTAACAGCAAAGGGCGGAAGATAAACCAGCGAAAGAGCTTGTCAAACCAACTGTTGTCGCGAGGGTCTTTTGTGCCCTCGATTCGCCACTCACCTTCCAGCAACGAACGCTTCTCAAGGTAGCGGTCGAATGGGTAGGTCGCGAACGGCACGATTGCTAGTGCAACGGCCAAAACAGTATTACCGATGGACCACCTTTGGTTTACTCCCACCAGAACAGCTGTGACCGCGTAACCCATGAAGGCGAGCCCGTGGGTAGCTCCGGCAATTGTGAAGATCGTTCCAGCCAGTCCGATAGTTTCCCTGGCTATGATCGCTGCAATAAGTAGGGCCCAGGTAATCATCTCGAGGCGTGCGAATGAGCCGAAAATGTCTTTTGGTTTAGCGTCCATACTCGAATCTTATTGCGACCGAGGTAAGTACCACTCGAAGCTTGATGCGGCGCTATTTGTTGAAATCGCCCTCGTTGTGACCTTGATCATCCGATCCGCCGGATCCATAGAAAGTATCTGGATACGCAGTGTTGGGTGAATAGCCTTCGGGCCCTGAGTGCATATCGCCCTGGTTCATGGAGCTTTCTGTGGTCTTGGTCACCGGTGGTCGATAAACCGATGGGTCATAGCTAAATACTCGCTTGAGCCAATTTAGAAACCCCACTTCTAACTCCTGAATCCCTTTTTTGCCTCGCCCCAAATAAGTGCCACAAACATGGCCCCGACAATCAAAGTCGGAATCACAATCCAGGGCCAGATTTTGTTGAGCCAAAAAAGCATTACTTCGATTGTCTTCATGGGCCCCAAGCTAATTGGAACCTCTGACATCTATTGCTGGTCTTTGGTGACCGCCTTGTGGATTTCGGCAGTTAGCGCCTCTATTTTGAGGCTGAGCTCGTGCACCTGCTTAGTCAAAGCCAGGTTCTCCTGGTCAATTTGATAGGTGTGCATTGCAAGCTCCGAGTTGATTTGGTCTTCGCGCTTAGCGGCAATCAAAAGAATGGCCCCTTGAAGGGCAGCGATGCAGGAAAGAATTAAGTTCAGCAGGATAAATGGAAACGGATCGAAGGATCCATCAGAATTGAAATACATCCAAACTGCTAGAAAAGCTAAAGCGCCAAAGACAAATGGCCAGGACCCCATGGCATTTCTGAGCACATCGGCTGATCGCTGACCGATACTAAGCTGCTCTTTGCCGAATTTTTCAGTTGCTGGGTGTTCGTGCCAACGAGCCATAGCGTCTCCCTTTTTTTGTTTGCTTCTTTCTAAAGGCTAACTGAGCGAAACGTTTTGGCTGGCAGGAAGGCTAGCGCCAGTGTTTTTCGAAGGCAAAATTCCCCTCTAGATTAGGTTTTATGAAATCAATTCCACTTAAGAGTAAGCACGAGGCACTCGGAGCTAGCTTTACCGACTTTGGCGGCTGGGAGATGCCGGTTAGATACACCTCTGACCTAGCAGAGCACCATGCCGTGAGATCGGCCGCCGGACTGTTTGATATCTCTCACATGGCAGAGATTTTTGTCGAAGGAAAGCAAGCCGCTACCTATCTGGATTACTCCCTGGTTGGTGCCGCATCTGAGATTGAAATTGGTCGGGCTAAGTATTCCTTAATCTGCAACGAAGCAGGTGGAATAATCGACGACCTGATTGTTTACCGCCTGGGGCAAAATGCTTATCTGGTGGTTGCCAACGCATCCAATCGCGATGCGGTTGTTGCTGCTATGCAGGGACGAGCTGCCGGTTTTGATGCAGAAGTTAAGGATGAAAGCGATGCTTGGGTACTTTTGGCAATTCAAGGACCAAACTCGGTTTCGATTCTTTCAACACTTACTTCTGACGCACTAGATGATCTGAAGTACTACGCAATCTCTGAATCCGAAATTGCGGGAGTTAAGTGCCTTCTGGCTCGCACCGGGTACACCGGCGAAGATGGCTTTGAGATCTACATTCCCGTTGAATCCGCAGAACAGGTATTTGACGAAATAATTTCCGCTGGATCTGAGCAAGGAATGCTTCCAACCGGGCTAGCCTGCCGCGATACCTTGAGGCTGGAAGCTGGAATGCCGCTTTACGGTCACGAGATGAATTTGGAAGTCAATCCATATCAGGCAGGATTTGGCAAAGTTGTCAGGCTTGATAAGCCTGGGGTCTTTGTTGGCAAAGCGGCTCTAACAAAACTGTCTCAAACTCCTCCAACAAAGATTCTGGTTGGAATTGCCGGCGAAGGTAAGCGCGCAGCCCGCGCAGACTATGAAGTTTTTGTTGAAGGTTCTAATTCGCCGATGGGGGTTGTGACATCTGGTGCCCTGTCCCCAACCCTTGGGTTTCCAGTGGCAATGGCCTACGTTGGTGCCGATTTTGCGCAAATCGACACGCCTATTAGCGTAGACATCAGAGGAGCTACGACACCGTTTACAGTTGTGAAACTGCCCTTTTACAAAAGAGCTAAGAACTAACTACCCCCTAAAGGAACAATTCAGGATGATCAACCGCGAAGGTCTGAAATACACCAAAGAGCACGAGTGGCTATCAATCGAGGGCGATGTTGCCACCGTGGGTATCACCGAATACGCCGCCGAGAAGCTGGGTGACATTGTTTTTGTTGACCTGCCAAAAGTCGGGTCCTCTACTACTTATATGAAGATCTGCGGTGAGATTGAATCCACCAAGAGCGTCGGTGAGCTCTACGCTCCAGTTGATGGTGAAATCGTGGAGATTAATGATGTTGTCTCCGGTAATCCAGAACTTGTCAACCACGATCCCTTCGGTGCCGGTTGGCTCATCAAAATTCGCTTCAAAGAGCTTCCAGCTCTTCTTACTCACGAGGAATACGCAGCACTAACCGGAGAGGGCTAGCTCAAAATTGCTTCCTGAGCACAAAGACTTCAAGTACCGTCACATTGGCCCCACCGCCCAAGAACAATCAGCCATGCTCAAAGGGCTTGGCTACTCTTCCCTGGATCAGCTCATGGCGGTCGCTTTACCGAAGGCGATTCAGTTTGAAGGCGAAGGTAAACTCCCAGATCCACTCACCGAACAAGAGACCCTTAGCGCTCTTCGCGTGCATGCCAACAACAACAAAGTCACAACATCACTTATTGGTCAGGGCTACTACGGGACTTTTACTCCAGGGGTAATCAAGCGAAACGTTCTAGAGAATCCTTCCTGGTACACCGCTTACACCCCATACCAGCCGGAAATTTCCCAGGGTCGCCTTGAGGCAATCATCAACTTCCAAACCATGGTCAATGACCTAACCGGCATGAAAACAGCCAACGCCTCGATGCTTGACGAATCAACCGCTGCTGCAGAGGCAATGTTGCTCTCACGTAGGTCGTCATCAAACGAGAGCAATGTTTTTTACGTTGACTCCGACACCATGCCGCAGACCAAATCATTGCTTGAGCACAGAGCGCAGCCGGTTGGAATCACAATCGCCTATTTCGACGCAGCAAAGGGTGCTGCCGAATTAGCCGGCGAATACTTTGGTGTGATGGTGCAGTATCCAGGATCCTCCGGAAGACTGACACAACTAAAGCCAATCTTCGACGCAGCTCGCACTGGCAATGCCATGGCAGTTGCAGTAGCTGATCTTCTAGCTCTTTGCTTGATTGCCCCTCCAGGTGAGGCTGGGGCAGACATCGTTGTTGGAACCACCCAGCGCTTTGGCGTTCCCATGGGATTCGGTGGTCCTCACGCTGGCTACCTAGCCGTTCGCGAAGATCTAGAAAGATCCATGCCTGGAAGATTAGTTGGAGTGTCTTTGGATGCCGATGGGGCACCTGCATACCGATTGACTCTTCAAACCAGAGAACAGCACATCAGACGCGAAAGAGCAACATCCAACATTTGTACCGCACAAGTTCTTCTTGCCGTGATGGCTGGAATGTTTGCGGTCTACCACGGACCAAAGGGCTTGCGCTCAATTGCTTTAGAAGTTCACCAGAAAGCTCACGCACTGGCTGATGCTCTGCGGGCAGCTGGGCTTACGATTTCCGAAACTGACTTCTTTGATACTTTCCAGGTCACCGGGGTCGACGCAAAAGCAATTTTTGAAAAGGGTAGGCAGCAGAATCTGACAATGCGAGTAGTCAACGACTCAACAATCGGAATTGCTATTGATGAAACCATCAGCCCAGAAACCCTAAGCCAAATTTCTGAGGTCTTTGGTGCCAAGAAAGTTTCCTACGGCTATCGTCCTTCTGGCCTGCTGAGGGTGGCAGGGCTTGACCGAAAGTCAGAGTATTTGACCCACCAGGTCTTTAACTCTCACCACTCGGAAACTGCAATGCTTCGCTACCTAAAGCGCCTATCAGATTTTGACTACGCTCTCGATCGCGGAATGATTCCACTGGGCTCGTGCACCATGAAGCTCAACTCCACCACCGAAATGGAAGCTGTCACCTGGCCTGAGTTTTCCAACCTGCACCCGTTCTCGCCTAAGGAAGATATCCAGGGCTACCTTTCTTTGATTTCTGAGCTTGAAGGCTGGCTCTGCGATGTCACAGGATATGACGCCATTTCTCTTCAGCCAAATGCCGGAAGCCAAGGTGAGCTAGCCGGCCTTATGGCTATTCGCGGCTACCACCTATCGCGAGGAGATGCTCAGCGCGAAGTGTGCCTAATTCCATCGTCGGCTCACGGCACGAACGCAGCTTCAGCTGTGCTTGCCGGAATGAAGGTTGTTGTTGTTGCCTGCGACGAACTGGGCAACGTGGACCTTGCGGATATCAAGGCCAAAATCAGTGAAGCCGGTGACAAGCTCTCGGCTCTAATGGTCACCTACCCTTCGACTCACGGTGTTTACGAAGAAGCTATTGCTGATATTTGTGAAATGGTTCACCAAGCCGGTGGACAGGTTTACATCGATGGTGCCAACACCAATGCCGTGGTTGGCTATGCGAAGTTTGGGCTTTTGGGTGGAGATGTCTCCCACCTGAACCTGCACAAGACTTTCTGCATCCCTCACGGTGGTGGCGGTCCTGGTGTTGGTCCAGTTGCTGCAAGATCTCACCTTGCTCCATTCCTACCTGGCCACTCACTAGCTCAAATAGAGCTTCCAAACTTTGGACCTATCTCAGGTGCTCCGTTTGGTTCGGCCTCGATTCTGCCAATTTCTTGGGCCTACATTCGCATGATGGGAAACCAGAGCTTGCGGGATGCCACTTCAGTTGCAGTTCTGTCAGCAAACTACATCGCCATGAAACTAAAAGATCACTTCCCGCTTCTTTATACCGGCAACGAAGGACTAATTGCCCACGAGTGCATCATCGATATCCGGGGAATGACCAAGGACACCGGAGTATCGGTAGATGACATTGCTAAGAGATTGATTGACTACGGTTTCCACGCCCCAACCATGAGCTTCCCGGTCTCCGGAACGCTAATGATTGAACCAACCGAATCTGAACCAAAGGTTGAAATTGACCGTTTCATTTCGGCGATGATTTCCATCAAAGGCGAAATCAACCAGCTCGGAAACGGTGAATGGAGTGCAGAAGATAACCCGCTGAGACAAGCTCCGCACACCGCAAGAATGTTGGCTGAAGCCTGGGATCACCCATATTCAAGAAAACTGGCCGTTTACCCGGTAGCTTCTCAGCACCAGGGCAAGTTCTGGCCGAAGGTTAGACGTGTGGATTCAGTGCACGGCGATCGAAACCTAGTTTGTTCTTGCCCGCCAATTGAGGCTTTCGCTTAAATCTTTTTAGCGCTTCTTCGCAAACATCAGATTTACTAAACCAATAGCTATCGCTGCGCCAATTATCTGGAACGCAATAAACCCAAGCACGCTTTCAGGAGCGATGCCTGCGAAGGTGTCGCTAAAGATTCTTCCGATGGTCACCGCAGGGTTTGCGAAAGAAGTTGAAGAAGTAAAGAAGTACGCAGCACCAATCACGCCGGGCACTGCCAGTGCAATCAGGTTGGCTCGGTCGGTTCTAAGCAGCGACAAGATCACAAACAGCAGCAAGGTTGTGGCCATGACCTCGCCGATTGCCGTTCCACCATTGAATCTTGCAGTGGTCGAGATCTGAAAGATGGCCTGAGAAAACATTGCGTTGGCAATAATCGCGCCGTAAATACCACCGAGCATTTGTGAAAGCACGTAGGGAAGGATCTGCTTTGTTGGGAATTGCTTGCTAAGGGCCAAGGCTATTGTCACCAGTGGGTTGAAGTGTGCTCCGGAAACTGGACCCAAAGTGAGTATCAAGATCCCTAAGACAAATATTGTTGAAAGACCGTTGACCAAAAGGGCAACGAGAGTGTCATCGGAGAGGTTTGTTCCCATAATTCCAGAACCAACAACTGTTGCTACCAAAATGGTGGTACCGAAGTATTCGCTAAGCAGTGCGCGGTAGTTCAATTGAAGTTGCTCCTTTAGGCCGGCTGATGTTTTTCAGTCTAGGAGCGCTTGAGCCTGGAGGAGCGTTGATTAACCGAGGGATTAGTGCACTTCAGAAGAATGTGACCTAAAGCGAAAAAGTTAGAGCTAGCCAACCAGCTGCCCTGCCAGAATCTCTTTGACCCTTGGAGCAACCTTGGTTCCTAGTAGCTCAATTGACTTCATGAGCTTAGAGTGAGGCATTGGCCCTGTTGAGTACTTCAGATCAAATCTTTGAGCACCCACTGCCTTGATGGCGTAGGCCATCTTTTGAGCGACAGTCTCAGGTGAACCGACATACAAGCTGCCGTTTTGAACCTCATCCAAATAGTGACCCTTGGTCATTGGACCCCAACCGCGCTCTTGACCAATTCGACCAAAACTTGCCTGGTAGCTTGGCCAGAGTTCTTCGATGGCCTGCTCGTCAGTTTCTGCGATGTGACCTGGGGAGTGAATTGAAATCGGCCGAAGTGCATGGCCAAATTTTTCCATCGAGTCGCGATACAGCTTTGCAAATGGGGCAAATCGTGCCGGGTCCCCGCCGATGATTGCAAGTGCTAGTGCAGCATCCAATCTTGCGGCACGAATCACAGAGTCAGGGGAACCTCCCACTCCCACGCGAAGTGGGATGCGTCCCGATTCAGTTTTTGGGTAGACCTCTTGGTTGACAAGTGGAGCGCGAACACTTCCAGACCAGGTCACTGGCTTTTCCTTTAGGAGCTCAACCAACAGTTCAAGCTTTTGCTCGAACAGATCTCCATAGTCTGCGAGTTCATATCCAAACAGTGGGAAAGATTCAATGAAAGATCCGCGACCGGCTGTGATTTCTGCTCGCCCGTTTGAAAGAGCATCCACGGTAGCAAAAGCTTGGTAAACCCTAACTGGGTCTTCTGAGGATAAAACTGTGACTCCGGATCCGAGTTTGATGCGCTTGGTTTGAGTTGCAATTCCAGCAAGAACGGTGTCAGGGGAAGTCACCGCAAAGTCATCTCTGTGGTGCTCGCCAATGTCAAAGCTATCTAGTCCAACGGCCTCAGCGTGCACGGCCTCGGCAACTACGTTTCGAAGCACCTGGCCGGCAGTTTCTGGAGTGCCGTCATCTTTTTGGGTCATATCGCCAAAGGTGTCTAGACCAAATTTGATTTCCATCTGCTTCACTTTCCTAGAGCCTTCATATGCTGACTAGCTAGAGCCAACCTTCAGAACGGCTAGTTTGTTCCCGAATTGAACTACCTGGTGAGAATGCTCCAAACCACCTGAATTGCCTTCATGGTGTCTTCCGGGGTTTCTTCTTGAGCTAAGTGGCCAGAATTAGGGATCACGAACAAAACCGAGTCTTTGATCAGGTTTGCAAGGGCTTCAGTATCGGCTGTTGCCACCACCGTGTCGGTATCTCCTGTTATTAGAAGTGTGGGGACGGTGATCTCATCTAGACGGTCTTTGACATCAAAGGCTCTGGGGGCACGGTTAAACTCCCAGAATCCTTCTTCCCAGCCGATCACGCTCAGTGGTTCGCGGTAGCCGGCTTTAACTTCTTCTGTGATCAAGTCTTTGTTGTACCAAGATTCGTTTAGTAGGTCCATGCCGCTTGAGGCAATTGATGAAACCAGCAGCGGGCCTAAGTGATCTAGTTGTGGGATGCTAAATACCCAGTTCAACCAGTTCGGTGACCCACCGGTTGACAAAATGGCTGGCGATATCAGAATCAGACCTTGGATTGCATCTTGGTTATCCACCACGTACTGAGCAGCAAGTTTTCCACCCGCTGAGTGGCCCACCAAGATCACATCTCGCCCGCTGGCAAACTCTGCGATGAGCTGATCAAGAATCAGATCCTGACCTATCGATCCGTAAGGGTTCTCCCCTTCCCAGCTGGTCGGTCTTTCAGAAAGTCCGAAGCCTGGTCTGTCATAGGCGATGACATCGCCAAGTTGACTCAGGGGTTCGGTCACTTCTCTGAACGAGAAGGTGTTAGCACCGAAGCCGTGCATAAGGAAAATAACTGGAGGATTTGAACAATTGTTGCCTTTTTGGCAATCAAAATCAGTTTTTTCGTAGTAGATATCGATTCCTTGGGCACTTGCGAAGGTTGCCCCCTCGCCCGCTACCTCTTTATAGGTGGCAGTGCCAGAGGTCTGAACCGGTATCAGAAAAGGAACTACGAGGATCAGCGCCAGCACAACCGCACCGATTATTGCGAGGATTCTTGAAATCTTCATCCCTTTAGCCTAAAGGGCAAGCTCGTAGGGCCCTTTGGGGCTGGCAACTAGCTGAGAGATTCAATGTTTAGCCTTATGCGAGAAGGCTCTAGGTGGTTGGATTAGATGTTGCAAAAAAATCCGCTCTTCTATTTAGGGGACATCCGTGTTCAGATTAGCCACCGCCTCACTTGCCAACCGCTCCGTTGTAGGTCTATTGACCGTACTGATTGTGGCTTCGGGACTTCTGTCCCTGACCTCCTTGAAGCAGGAGCTGCTGCCCTCGTTTGAAGTGCCACAGGCGTCCATAGTCACGCCGTATCCTGGCGCATCCCCTGAAATTGTCGATGCCCAGATTTCTTCCCTTATCGAAGATGAGGTTCGAACCCTAAACAACCTCGTAACAGTTCGCTCCACATCCAGTGCAAACCTTTCGGTTGTAAGAGTCGAGTTTGATTTTGGAACCGCTACAGCCACTGTCGAAGAGGAGCTAAACCGGGTTATTGCGAACCTAAAGGACTCCCTTCCATCGGATGTTAGCCCAAGAGTTATTTCAGGCTCGTTTGATAGCGTCCCAATTATTGTTTTGTCGGTGGCCTCCACCACTGGAGATAACGACGCGCTCGCCGAAATCTTGTCTGATGTTGCAACCCCGATTCTTTCCCAGGTTCCAGGTATCCAGGAAATCACCGTTGCCGGTGGTAAGAAAAAGGAAATCACCCTCGATCTCGACGCTAAAGTTTTGCGCGAGAATGGCCTTTCTCAGCAATCCATCGTTGAGGCGCTTCGCGCCAACGGATTCGTCATTCCCGCAGGATCAATCACTGACACCGATGGTGAGCTCCAGATCGAAATTGGAAACAACGTAAACTCGCTCCAAGATTTCAAGAAGCTTCCACTTATTTCTTCGAACACCCAAAACACTCAGGCTGCTGCACAAGCCGCTGCTGCCCAAGCAGCTGCGGCACAAGCTGCTGCGGCGGCTGCAGGGTCAGGCGCTCCAGCTGCGCCAAGTATTCCAGCAGTACCTGCTGCTGGCTCAGAAATTTTGACCATTGGAGATGTTGCCGATGTCACGTATGACTACGAGCCAGTCACTTCAATTTCACGCACCAACGGTTTGGATTCGCTTGGCATTCAGGTCACTAAGACTCAAGATGGAAATACAGTTGCTATTTCCAACGGCGTAGAAGCCAAGATTGAGGAGCTCACCGAAAAGCTTGGTGGCAACGTTGAGATCAACACTGTATTTGACCAGGGACCCTTTGTTGAGAAGCAGCTTGAGAACCTGACCATTGAAGGATCTCTGGGACTCACCTTCGCGATTTTGATCATCTTGGTGTTCTTGGGCTCATTAAGATCAACTCTGGTCACCGCTATCTCGATTCCGACTTCCCTGCTGGTCACCTTTGCCGGTTTGCTGGTTTCTGATTACAGCCTGAACCTATTCACCCTGAGCGCCCTAACCATTGCGGTTGGTCGAGTGGTGGATGACTCGATTGTGGTTATTGAGAACATCAATAGACACCTCTCCTATGGAGAAGAAAAAAAGAGCGCCATCATTCAAGCCGTGAAAGAAGTGGCTGGAGCGATTACTTCCGCCACCATAACAACGGTGGCCGTATTCTTGCCGGTAGCCCTAGTTGGCGGAGTAGTTGGAGAGCTCTTTAGACCCTTTAGTCTGAGCTTCACAATCGCTCTTCTAGCCTCATTGATTGTTTCTCTAACAATTGTTCCTGTGCTGGCTTACTGGTTCCTGAAGGCTCCAAAAACTGAAGTTTCCTCTGAGCAGATGTCCGAAAGCCAGCTTGCTTCTCAGATAGAGCAAGCTCGTGAAGTTGAAGAGCAGAAAGAGAAAAAGAGCTGGTTGCAGCGAGGCTACATCCCAGTTCTTCGCTCCACTCAGGCTCACCCGGTTGTGACCTTAATTGCATCGGCTGCGGTGTTGGGCTTTACCTTCTCGCTAGTTCCTCAACTAAAAACCGACTTCATCGGTGATTTCGGAGGAGACACTTTCTCGGTTCGCCAGGAGCTTCCAGCGGGAAGTACTTTTGAGCAGCGCGATGAAGCATCAAATGTTGTTGAGGCCCTAATACTCGAACAAGACGGTGTTGAAACAGTTTTAGCAACCTTCGGTGGTCGAGCCGATGGCCGAGTCAACTTTGGTGGCAATGCCAATGCGACCACAATTCAGGTATCGCTTACCAAGGATGCAGATGGGGATGCCATCAAGGATGCTATTCAAAAGGGCATCGACGCACGCTCTGACATCGGAGAGACTTCAATCTCAGCCGGCGGAGGTCCAGGTGTTGGCGGTTCTGGAACAATCGACATCAAAATTTCAGGTACCACCGATGAGGCACTTTTTGCAGCTGTTGAGAAGGTTCGAAGCGGCATGATCGCAGTTGAAAACCTTTCCGAGATAACCTCTTCACTTTCAGAGCAGCAAAGAACTCTGAAGATTACCGTTGACCGAGTCAAGGCCGCCGAGTATGGACTGACCGAAATTCAAGTATCGGGACTTGTATCAACAACCCTTCGCCCATCATCAATTGGTGATGTGAACATTGAGAACGAGTCAACTCCGATTTTCCTAGTCCAGGAGGCTACTCCTGCCACATTCGAAGAGATCGAAGAGATCCAGATTCCAACTCGAAGCGGTGTTATCGAGCTACAGGAAATTGCTGACATCAGTGAGGTTCAGGCACCGGTTTCAATCACCAGCGAAAAGGGCGAGCGGGTAGCAACAGTTGCCCTAACACCAGATACTGATGACTTGGGTGCTGTAACCCGAGACGTCACAGCAAAGCTTGCCGAAATTGAACTACCCGTTGGGGCCACGGCGACTATTGGTGGTGTTTCAGCTGAGCAGACCGAGAGCTTCCAGCAGCTAGGTCTTGCGTTGCTTGCTGCCGTAGCGATTGTTTACCTGGTTATGGTTGCTACCTTCTCAAGCCTGATTCAGCCACTAATCTTGCTGATCTCAATTCCGTTTGCCGCTACCGGAGCACTTGGTCTTCTGTTGATTACTGACACTCCCCTAGGTGTTCCAGCACTTATTGGAATGTTGCTACTGGTTGGTGTGGTGGTGACCAATGCAATTGTTTTGATAGATCTCATAAACCAATACCGCAAGCAAGGTAGATCCATTCAGCAATCAATCATGGATGGTTCACGTCAACGCCTTCGTCCAATTTTGATGACTGCATTGGCAACTATTTTCGCCCTTTCGCCATTGGCGTTTGGAATCACCGGTGGTGGATTCATCAGCCAGCCGCTTGCGATAGTTGTTATCGGTGGACTGGTTTCCTCGACCCTTTTGACTCTGGTAATTGTCCCAGTTCTTTACTGGTTGATCGAAGGTCGTAAGGAGCGCAAAGCTCTCAAGGGGCCAAAGAAACCAAGAGGTAAGGCAAAAAGACTTGCCGAAGCCGCCCGCTAAGCTTGCGTAGTTATGAAGTCCTCTGAGAACCTAGTCTGGATCGACTGCGAGATGACCGGTCTCAATGTCGAGAAAGACTGTTTGGTCGAGATTGCAGTTTTAGTAACCGACTCTGAGCTCAACATATTGGATGATGGACTAAGCGTTGTTATCAAGCCTCGTGACGAGTCAATGGCTGGAATGGGCGAGTTTGTTACGAACATGCACAAAGAATCTGGCCTGCTGGAGCTATTGCCAGAAGGTTTAGGCCTTGAAGAAGCTGAGGCACGGGTTCTTGACTACGTCAAGAAATTTGCCCCAGAGGCAAGAACTGCCCCGTTAGCTGGAAACTCCATCGGGACCGATCGGATGTTTATCAATCGCTACATGCCAGTTCTCGATGCCCATCTGCACTACCGAAATGTTGATGTTTCATCCATCAAGGAATTAGTCCGCAGGTGGTACCCAAAGGTTTACTTCCAGCTACCGAAGAAAAATGGCGGACATCGCGCCCTTGCCGACATAAGGGAATCAATCGCCGAGCTTGTCTATTACCGCAAGACGGTGCTGGTTGAAGCCCCTGGTCCAACAAGCGTTGAGGCCAAGACAAGCGCGCAGCAAACGCAATAGAATAAAAAGGCTTTGAAGCCGATAAGGCTTCAAGACATGGTGGGTATAGCTCAGCTGGTAGAGCGCCTGGTTGTGGTCCAGGAAGTCGCGGGTTCAAGTCCCGTTACTCACCCCAATTAGAGAATCAAACACCCCTTCCCAAACTAGCTACCCTTATCTAATGAGTTCCTTTATCACCTCCCCGGAGGTAGCCGAAGCTATCGCAACCGGCAAGCCCGTTGTTGCCCTCGAGAGCACTATAATTTCGCACGGGCTTCCAAGACCTAGAAACTTTGAAGCCGCAAAAGAATTTGAGCAAATACTTCGCGCCAAAGGAGTTATCCCAGCAACAATTGCAATTCTCGATGGTGTGCCAAGAATTGGGCTCGATGAAGATGGCATAAATCGAATTGCCAATGAAGACCTTGCTAAAGCTAGCGTTCGAGACATCCCAATTCTCGCCGCCAGGAAAGAGTCGGGGGCAACCACCGTTGCTGCCACCGCCCACTTGGCCTCACTTGCTGGAATCAGAGTCTTTGCAACAGGCGGACTCGGCGGAGTGCACCGCGGCGCAATCGAAACATTTGATGAATCTGCTGACCTTTCTACCCTTGCGGTGACCCCAATAACGGTAGTTTCCGCCGGAGTGAAATCGGTTCTAGATATTCCGGCAACTCTTGAGCGACTTGAGACCTTGAGCGTTCCAGTAATCGGGTACAAGACAAATGAGTTTCCAGCTTTTTGGCTAACCCGCTCGGGATATACCCTCGACTGGTCTTTGGATTCTGCTGAAGCAGTGGCCAGGGCTATGAAGGCCCAGGATGAGCTTGGTCACGGCCAAGGCATGGTTGTTGCAAACCCAATCCCAGTCGAGAAGCAATGGGATCCAAAAGAGCACGATCGCGTACTAGCAATTGCTTTTGAAGCGGCTAAGAAAGCCGGTGTCACCGGCAAAGCTGTCACCCCATTCCTGCTTGGATTTATTGTTGAAGAGTCCAAAGGCAGATCGCTGGAAGTAAATCTTGATCTTGCTCGCAACAATGTTTCGGTTGCTGCGGATATTGCTAAGGCTTGGGCGGAAATCAAGTGACCAAGATTCTGGTAATTGGAGATGTCATCGAAGATGTCATCGTTATTCCAGAATCAGAAATACACCCCAACACAGATACCAAATCTGCAATCCATAAATCGATGGGCGGCCAAGCTGCCAACGTTGCATCTTGGCTTGCCTTTTATGGAGTTCAAACAAGGTTCGTTGGTTGCGTGAGCTTAACGGATGTTAGAAAACTGGATGCTGAGCTTGACCAAATCGGAATTGAGGCAGCGCTTCAATCAAGTGCGAAGCCGACCGGATCACTGGTTGTTCTGGTCCAGGGAGATTCGCGTTCAATGCTTACCGACCGTGGAGCAAACTTGGATCTGAACCTGCGGGCAATTGATCCAACGGGATTCGCAGCGGTTTATCTCTCGGGTTATTCACTTCTGGGAAGAGGGCTTGACGAGATCAAGGACTTTGCTGCCAGAGTTAGGCGAGCAGGCGCACTTTTGGCAATTGACCCAGGTTCCTACGGATTCATTGAAGACCACGGGGTGGAGCTATTCAACAAGCTGATTTCTGAGGCCGATCTGATTTTTCCAAACCTCGAAGAAGATCAGCTACTTGGGCTAGCTGGAGTCGTAGCTTTGAACGTTGTGACCAAAGGTCAAACCGGTGCTGCGGCTCACTGGGCCAACGGCCAGAGCGTTGAAGTTGCTGGCCTTGAAACTGAATCTATTGACCCCACTGGAGCCGGCGATGCGTTCTGCGCTGGGTTCTTAGCTTCCTTGGTCGCGGGTGAGCACTTCCAGGACCTTAGGCCTGAACTGGTCCAAAAGGCCCTGAAATCGGGCGTAGAGGCCGGTTCTAAGGCGGTTTCGCTGGTGGGAGCTAGGCCTTCCTTCAACTCTGGAGTCTAGGTTGAGAGTTTTCCCCAGACAAAAGCCCTAACCTTCAGGGAAACCTTCAAGTTATCCACAGGGTTATACACCTGCGGAAATAGCCGCATTTTGAGGGATTTAGAGCTCGTTTGCCCGCTGGATTACCAGCTCTCGGACCCTGGCAGCATCGGCTGAACCAGCCATAGCCTTCATCACGGCGCCAATGACAGCGCCGGCTGCCTGAAGTTTTCCTTCACGGATTTTTTCAAGTACGTCCGGCTGTTCGGAGAGTACTTGGTCGATAGCGGCAAGAAGTGCACCGTCATCGGAAACAACTTCCAGTCCTCTCTTAGCAACAATCTCTTCAGGATTTCCCTCACCGGCCAGTACACAGGTGAGAACTTCACGAGCTAGGCGGTCGGTGAGTTTTCCACTCTCAACTAAGGCTGCGATCTGAGCGACCTGTGTTGGTGTTATAGAAAGTTCTGCAATGTCTTTATCTTCGCTGTTTGCAATTCGAGCAAGTTCTCCGGTCCACCACTTTCTAGCAGCCTGGGGCTTTGCTCCAGCCTTCACAGTGTCGTCGATTTCATCTAGCAAATCTGAATTAACTACATCGCGAAATTCTAGATCGCTAAAGACCCAAAGCTCTTGAAGTCGCTTTCGTCTAATCGCAGGCTTCTCAGGAAGTGTTGCACGTAGCTGCTCAATCCACTCCTTCGAAGGCTGGATTGGGACAAGGTCTGGCTCAGGGAAGTAGCGGTAGTCATCAGCGTCAGATTTTGGTCGACCCGAAGAAGTTGCCCCACGGTCTTCGTGCCAGTGACGAGTTTCTTGAATAATTGCAGTGCCCTGGGATAGCAAGTGTGCTTGGCGCTGAATCTCGTATTTGACCGCGCGCTCGATGCTGCGAAGTGAGTTCACGTTTTTGGTCTCGGTGCGAGTGCCGAGTTTTTCTTGACCCTTCGGGCGAATAGAAACGTTGGCATCACAGCGCACGTTGCCGCGCTCCATACGAGCGTCAGAAACTCCAAGATTTTTGACAATCTCGCGAATTGATCGAACGTAGGCCGCTGCTAATTCAGGGGCTTCATCGCCCGCGCCATAAATTGGCTTGGTTACAATTTCAACAAGCGGAACTCCGGCGCGGTTGAAGTCAACGAGAGAGAATTCCGCCCCTTGGATGCGGCCAGTTGAGCCGCCCACGTGAGTTAGCTTGCCGGCATCTTCTTCCATGTGGGCTCTCTCAATGGCAACTGTGAAGACTTTGCCCGATGGAACCTCGATGTCGATGGTGCCCTCGAAAGCAATTGGCTCGTCGTACTGGGAGGTCTGGAAATTCTTGGCCAGATCCGGATAGAAGTAGTTCTTCCTGGCGAAGCGACCGGTTGCGGCAATTTGGCAATCCAGGGCTAGTCCGATCTTGATTGAATTCTCAATAGCTTTGCCGTTTACCGCTGGCATTGCTCCAGGAAAACCTAGGCAGTTTGGGCAAACGTTGGTGTTTGGCTCATCACCGAACACGTTTGCACAACCGCAAAACATCTTGGTGTTGGTGTTTAGTTCGACGTGAACTTCGAGACCGATTACCACCTCGTAAGCATCGAGTGCCTTCTGGTAATCCATTAGCTGATCTTTAGCCATTAGTTCACCTCAAGCTTCGGTGCGAAATCCAACATGGACTTTGACCACTTGTTTTCGAGAAGTTTTTCAAGAACTGCTCCAACTTTATAGAGTCGTGCATCTTGTCTGGCTGGAGCTAAGAACTGAGCTCCAACTGGAAGGTTGTCCTCACTTGCAAGACCGACCGGAAGACTCATTCCTGGAATTCCGGCTAAGTTGGCTGGAATTGTTGCGATGTCGTTTAGATACATAGCCAGCGGATCTTCTTGCTTCTCTCCCAAAAGGAAAGCTGTGGTTGGCGCAGTTGGCGAAACTAACACGTCGGCTTTTTCAAATGCCTTGGCAAGATCTGCCTGAATTAGAGTTCTTACCTTTTGAGCGCTTCCGTAATAAGCGTCGTAGTAGCCAGAAGAAAGTGCGTAGGTACCCAAGATGATTCTTCGCTTAACTTCTGCACCAAAACCTGCCTCGCGGGTTGCAGCCATTACCTTTTCAACGGTCGCGGCACCTTCTGGCATGACACGTAATCCAAAGCGAACCGAGTCGAAGCGGGCCAGGTTTGAAGAAGCTTCAGCTGGCTGGATCAAGTAGTAGGCAGCGATTGCGTATTGAAAACTCGGGCAAGAAACCTCAACGATTTCAGCCCCGGCTGCAACAAGAAGCTCAAGGGCTTCCTGGAACCGCTCAGATACCCCAGCCTGAAAGCCTTCGCCGGTTAGCTCCTTGATGATTCCGACCTTGAGACCTTTGACCGAATCGTTCTTGGCCGCTTCTGTCATTGAGCCAAGGGATTCTGCAAGAGAGGTTGCATCCATGTCGTCGTGCCCGGCAATTACATCGTGCAGCATTGCTGCGTCCAAGACGTTTCTGGTGACAGGGCCAATTTGATCCAGTGATGAACCAAGGGCAATAAGGCCGTATCTAGAAACCGCTCCATAGGTTGGCTTGACCCCAACAGTTCCGGTGACCGCTGCTGGAAAACGGATAGATCCTCCGGTGTCAGAACCCAAAGCCAGTGGTGCCTGCATGGAGGCAACAGCGGAGGATGATCCTCCTCCGGAGCCTCCGGGGGTGCGAGCTAAATCCCATGGGTTTAGCGATGGACCGTATGCCGAGTTCTCTGTGGAAGAACCCATAGCAAACTCATCCAGGTTGGTCTTTCCAAGAATTGGCATGCGGTGGGAAAGAATCTTTTCGACAACCGTGGCGTTATAGGGAGGTACCCAACCCTGAAGGATCTTTGATCCCGCGGTTGTTTCAATGCCGATTGTGGTCAGGTTGTCCTTAACCGCAATTGGGACACCCGCGAGCGCCGAAAGCTTTTCGCCCTTGGCACGAAGCTCGTCAACTTGGCGAGCTTGGGTAAGGGCTAGTTCGTGAGTGACAGTTAGGTAGCTGTTGAGCCTCGGGTTTAGCTTGTCGATGTTGTCCAGCTGGGCACGGGTTAGCTCTACCGAGGATATTTCCTTGGATACCAGCATGGAAGCTAGCTCATGGGCGGACTTATTTAGAACTGACATTTTTTCTCTAGTCCTCATCCAAGATGGCTGAGACCTTGAAGCGACCAGATTCGCTGTCAGCGGCCCCGGAGAGAGCCTGGGCCTGAGTCAACGAGGGCTTGACAACATCTTCACGGAAAACATTGGCCATAGGAATTGGGTGGCTGGTGGCGAAAATTTCATCGCTCACGGCGGCCTTTACAGTGGCAACCGATTCCACGATCAATGCCAGCTGGCTGGCAAATTGGGCCACCTCAGCCTCACTTACCTCAATGCGGGCAAGGGCAGCTAGGTGCCTGACTAGCTCAGGGGTGATCTCAGACATGGAAACCTTCGGTTTTTGGAAACTCTGAATTGGAGGGGTTTTGACCCCAGCTGGCCCAGTCTAGCAATAAAGGATTTGGTTGATTTTGGGGCAAAATACCCCACTAAAGTAGTTATCTAGGTAGTAAACCCCTAATCCCCTACAAAAAGGTTAAGACCCGTGGACAATTCAGAATTTCAGCTCGTTTTTAGAGGCTACGACAAGAACGAAGTAGACGCAGCCGTCTCCGCAATGCGTGAAGAGCTTAATCACATTCGAGAATACAACTACAAAGCAGCCAGCGAGGCTGACTTTCTCAAATCTGAAATCGCCAGCCTAAAGCAGCGACTAAAGCGCGATGCCGGAACCGGCTACGCAGAACTTGGTGCCCAGTTCGAGCAGACACTGCGTGTTGCTGAAGAGCAGGCTAGAAAACTTATTACCGATGCTGGTCAAGACGCACTCCGCATTCGCGAAACCGCCAAGGCCGAAGCTGAGCAACTGACTCGTAAGGCTGAAACAGCCGCTCAAACTCTTTTGTTTGATGCAGAAACAAAGGCAAAACAAAAGGTCCTAGAGGCCGAGAGCTCCCGCACAGAAATCTTGAATCAGGCAAAAACTCAGCAAATGGAAGCTACCGAAAAAATCGTTCACGCTCAGCGAGAAGCATCAGTAATTCGCTCAGAGGGCGAAAGATACGCTGCAGAACTTCGTGCCGCTGTTCACCGCGAGACTGAAGAGGCTCGTGCCCTAGCTCACGAACTTGCTCAGCGCACTGCACAGTCCAGAGTTGAACTTGAGGCAGAGCTAAAGGCTAAGGGCGACGAAAGTGAGCAGGAAGCTCTAAGGATTTACGAATCTGCGGTAAAGCAGTCTCAGCAGTCAACCGACGAAGCCAACAAGGTAGTTGCGGAAGCATCAAGACTTGCTGCCGAAATAAGCTCGGAGGCCGAAAGAACCCTTCGCGACGCCAAGGCCGAGGCAGCAAAAATTACTGAGGAGACTCAGCGAAACGCTGGAAATTTGATCAACCAGTCACGTCGTCGTGCAGAACTTCTTTCTCGCAAGGCCGAGGCTTTCGCAAACGCGGTAATTGTGGATGGCCAGGATCGACTATCTCGCTGGGAGTCCGAGGCTCACGAAATTGAAGACTTCCTAAACACCTTGAAGTCCTTGATGTCTACAGAGTCCATGGTGGCAGCTGATGAAACCTTAGCTCAGAGCCAGCTCGAGGGATCTTCGCCTTCAATCACCGATGGCTTTGAGACCAATGTCGACTATTCTCAGCCTCGCGCAGGATCCTACGATGCAATCGAAGTTGAGTCTTATGAGGACAAGAAGTACTAGTTCTCTAGCCTCTTAGCAAACTCAGCTTCGTCAATTACTTCTACGCCAAACGATTCTGCCTTGGCAAGTTTGGACCCGGCGGCTGTACCCGCAACCACAAATGCGGTGTTTTTAGAAACCGATGAAGCGGCCTTACCTCCGCGTGCAATGATGGCCTCTTCTGCCTGCTCACGAGTTAGCTCCAAAAGCGTTCCGGTCACGACGATACTCATTCCCTGGAACGACCCTGAGTCAGAAACTGAAATGTCCTGAGTGAAGTTAACTCCAGCTTTTTTCCAGGCTTGGACTATGTCTTTGTGCCAATCAATTGAAATCCACTCTTTGATCGTTGCTGCTACTACCGCCCCGACTCCATCTACTTTTGCCAGCTCTTGTTCGGAGGCTGAGAAGATTTTGTCAATTGAACCCAGCGAATTCATTAGCGATCTTGCAGCTACTGGACCCACGTGTCGAATAGAAAGAGAAACCAGAACCCGCCAAGCAGGCTGAGATTTTGCCTTTTCTAATTCCTCTAGAAGTTTGGTTGCAACCGTTGCAGGCGAGCCATCTTTTTTCCTGAAGTATTCCACTACCTTTTGCTTGCCATCCGAATCAAGTTTTGCAACTCCCGTATCCGCATCAACAACCTGCGACTTGATTGGAAGCAAGTCCTCAAGCTTGAGGGTGAATAGGTCCGCTTCAGATTTGACCGGAGGCACCTTCGGCTCGAATGGCTGAGTCAATGCAACGGCCGTCACAAATCCAAGTGCTTCGATATCCAAGGCCGAACGGGAGCCGATGTAAGCAATTCGTTCCCGAAGTTGAGCCGGGCAAGATTTGGCATTCGGGCATCGAAGGTCAACATCGCCATCTTGAGCTGGAGCCAGCTTTGAACCACAGTCTGGGCAGTTTTTTGGCATGGCAAACTTTTTTTCAGAGCCATCCCGAAGAGCTACCACTGGTCCCAAAATCTCAGGAATTACATCCCCTGCTTTTCTAAGCACCACGGTGTCGCCAATGAGAATACCCTTGGCTGCAACCACCTCTTGATTGTGTAAAGTGGCAAATTCAACTTCGCTCCCAGCCACTCGAATCGGAGCTAAAACCGCATACGGGGTAGCTCGGCCAGTTCTTCCAATGGATACTTTGATATCTAATAGCTTCGTATTTACCTGCTCCGGCGGATACTTATAGGCAATCGCCCACCTTGGTGCACGGGAGGTGAACCCAAGTGATTGCTGCCTCGAAAGCTCGTCAACTTTTACAACAACGCCATCGATTTCGTGCTCGAGAGTGTGGCGCTTAGCTTCAAAATCAGCGATGTACTTATTTACTTGGCTAGTGTTATCCAACACCTGATACCTGCCGGAGGTAGGTAGTCCCCAGCTTTTCAGGTGCGCATAGAGCTCAGATTGACTGACAACGCTTTTGTCAATCCAAGCGCCGATGCCGTGAACGATCATCTGCAGTGGCCTTGAAGCTGTGACACTGGAATCTTTCTGACGCAGTGATCCGGAGGCAGAATTTCGAGGGTTGGCAAATGGAGCCTTACCTGCGTCAATTAGGGACTGATTGAGCTTGGCGAAATCAGCCAGTGAGTAAAACACCTCGCCACGGATTTCGACTACATCCGGGTGATTTTTACCCGAAAGAGTGTGGGGGATTCCTTTCACCGTCATCACGTTTCTGGTGACATCCTCACCAACGGCACCGTCTCCCCTGGTAGCTGCGGATACGAGTTTCCCTTTTTCGTATCTCAAGTTAATTGCAAGCCCATCAATTTTGAGTTCACACAAAAATGGACCGCCGCCAGTTTTCTCAAGCCAACTTTCTAGCTCGTCGCTCGTAAAGACATTGTCAAGGCTCATCATCCGTTCAAGATGCTCAACTGGCGCAAAGGTTTGGCTGGCTTCTCCACCTACGGTTTGAGTCGGTGAATCTCCCGTTATGAGCTCCGGATGCTTTGACTCGAGCCCTTCGAGCTCTCGCATCAACTTGTCGTAATCGGCGTCCGAGATTAATGATGTGTTCGACTGGTAATAGGCGCTGCGATGTTCGTTTATGGCATCAACTAGCTCGGCAACCCGATCAACTATTTTCTTGTCCAATTTCACACCTGCTCCAAAACTGCGGAGACCGTTTTATCGATTGTGGCTTGTCCAAGCACTCGGGGACCAAGATAAACAACGGCTGTTTGGCCAGGAGAGACCCCGCGAATCGGCATATTTGGCCGAATCACCATTTGGCCATCGACTACTCGAAGTTTGCATGGGTGGGATTCACCGTGAGCTCGGACTTGAACTTCGGCTTCAAACCAATCGATTGAATTTTCTGGTGCCTTGCCGCACCAGGAGAATTTTTCACCCGACAGTTCAGAAATTGTCAAAGCTTGTTCTGGGCCCACGACTACGACATTTTCCTTGGGTCTAATCTCAAGCACATACCTGGGCTTACCGTCTTTGGCGGGACGCCCGATCTTGAGACCCTTGCGCTGTCCCACGGTGTACCCGAGGGCTCCATCATGCATGCCGAGTTCTGCTCCTTCGCTATCAACAATTGATCCAGACCTCAGTTCAATTTTGTCCGACAGCCAATCTCTGGTGTCCCCTTCCGGGATAAAGCAAATGTCATAGCTGTCGGGCTTATTTGCAACCGAAAGCCCTTTATCCTTGGCTTCTTTGCGGATGTCTTGCTTTTTGGCGGCCTTGCCGATCGGAAAGTATGAATGCTTGAGTTGTTCTTCAGTCAGAACGCCGAGCACATAGGACTGATCCTTGGCCATAGCAAAGGAGCGATGAAGTTCCAAATTTCCCTCAGCGTCTTTTTCGACGCTGGCGTAATGCCCAGTGCAAAGCGCATCGAACCCTAAGGCAAGGGCTTTTTCGAGGAGGGCAGCGAATTTGATTCTCTCATTGCATCTCATGCAGGGGTTTGGAGTTCTTCCGGCTGAATACTCGGCGATAAAATCATCCACTACGTCTTGTTTGAAGCGCTCGGAGAAGTCCCAAACATAAAAAGGAATTCCAATTTTGTTAGCAGCCCGCTGAGCGTCCATTGAGTCCTCGACCGTGCAGCATCCCCTGGATCCAGTTCGCAAAGTTCCAGGCATTCGAGAAAGGGCAAGGTGGACTCCAACCACTTCGTGCCCGGCCTCAACAGCACGAGCAGCAGCTACTGCTGAATCCACTCCTCCACTCATGGCCGCCAGAATCTTCATCGCCTAGTCAACCCTGCCTTTTTGGCGCCTTCGTAGGCTTTTGGGAACGCTTCCAGGAATGCGTCAACATCGGCCTCAGTGGAATTGTGGCCAAAGGTGATTCTCATTGTGCCCATCGCCTCGTCAGAATTGGCTCCAAGAGATAGCACCACGTGAGAGGGACTGCTGACACCGGCAGAGCAAGCCGAGCCGGTTGAGATTGAAACTCCATTGACATCCATCAGATAAAGCAAGCTATCTCCAAGACAGCCCGGGAATCTAAAGTGAACATTATTTGAAAGCCTGGGAGCGTTCTCAGAAGAGAACTTAACCTCGGGTGCCACTTGCCGCACACCGGAAACTAATCTCGCCGAAAGCCTCGAGTGCAGGCCTTGAAGGTGAGCCTGCTCGCCCACAGCTTCTTTGATTGCAAGTGCCATCGCGGAGGCGGCTGCAGCGTCCGGTGTGCCGGAACGTAAGTTTCTTTCCTGGCCGCCGCCGTGTATAACAGGCGTAAGTTTTTCGGACCTTGCAAGAATCAAAGCTCCGACTCCAACTGGTGAACCCAGCTTGTGGCCTGTGATAGTCATCGCAGATAAACCAGAGGCTGCAAAGTTCACCGGAATGTAGCCAAGGGCCGCGATAGCGTCGGAGTGAATGGGTATTGCAAATGCTCTAGTTAGCTCAGTGATTTTTTGAATTGGGTGAACCACACCAATTTCGTTGTTCGCCCACATCAATGAAACCAGTGCAATCTGATCTGATCGTTTTTCCAAAACTTCAGACAGCTCGGCCAAATCAAGGACCCCGTCTTCGTTCATCGAAACAAAATGTGCCTCAGCGCCTTGCTCGGTAACTAACCAATTCACGGCGTCAAGGACGGCGGCATGCTCAGCACTGGATGTGACAATCAAGGTTCGGTTTCGATCTTGTGCGTGCCGTTGCCAATAAAGACCCTTGACGGCAAGATTGTCAGATTCAGTTCCGCCGGAGGTGAAGATAACCTCATTGCGGTCACAGCCGACACTTGCGGCAATGAGCTCTCTGGCTTCTTCCAGCATTTGTCTTGAGCTCTGTCCGAAAGAATGAACCGATGCTGGATTTCCAACTTGTTCCAGGGCCTTGGAGTAGTGAATCAAGACGCTCGGCCGAATCGGCGAAGTGGCAGCGTGATCCAAGTAAACGGGCATGTCTTTAAGCCTAGTTTCTTCTACCCACGCCAGAAACTGCCATACTCAGGCCTGCTATGGGCCATTTAGGCCGCTATTGCGCCTGCGCCAACAAAGGCTCCGTATAGAGCCTAGAAAAGCATCAAGCTAAGGGACTTGCGAGCAGCCACCACATCAGGGTTGTCGTTTCCGGCAACCATGAACATCTCAACTAAGCGAAGCCTGATTGGTTCACGCGCGTCCTTGGCTGATTTTTCAAATAGCACCAACAATAAATTGAATCCCGCTGCCGAATTACCAGTTGCAATTAAGGCATCTGCTTTTTCGAGAACTGCATCATCAGTTGTTGCATCGGAATCGACAATCAGTGCTAGATCTTTACCCCGTAGGCGCAGCAGCAGCTTCACCTGCGCAAGTCCAGCATCAGCAAGGGCATCGTTCGGATTTTCCAAAAGAGCTTTCTCGTAAAGAGCAAACGCGCCTTCGTAGTCTCCAGAATCAATTGCTTCATAAGCCGCGCTCAGGGTTGGGCTAAGCTCCGGTTCTTTTTCAATTTCTTTGACAACGGCTTTTCCATTTAGTCCGTTTTCCTTGGCAACTTCTAGAACTTTTGTAATTACCAACTGAATTTGCTCCATGGGCTGATTGCCTACAAACAGCGGTGCTGGCTGTCCCTTCAGCAAGCCGTAAGCGCTTGGGATTTGGTTAAGCTCAAATGCCTGCACCAACTCAGGAGAAGCAGCCGCATCGACAACCAGGGCAATCATGGCACCGGCTGTTTTTTGAACCAACGCAGTCACGGATCTTTCTAGCGCGTCTGAGTCTGGATCCGAGGCTTGAACAAAGATCATCAATATTGGAATTTTTGCCGAAAGCGGCAAATAGTCTCTGATTGATGCTGCGTCCACTCGCATTACTAGAGATGGAACGTTAATTAGCTCAGAATTTGCTTTCGGGCTGCCAAATTCGATTGTCATCTATAGACCCCGAATGCTCAGCAGTGACTGAGTAGCGCCCAGCAGAGTTATCTTCCCCTCGGCAATAGCAGCTGGAACGTAAAATAACAGCATGCCTGCATACTCGGTCCGAACCCCCTTCGCACTTCCTTCGGCTCCAAGAAGTAGTTGTTCATTTCCTGAAACCGTGACGGCGGCGTTGGCTCTGGTTGGACGAATTAGGTAATTGTCAGTCATCATTACAGCCACCAAAGCGCCTGAATCAGATGTTGAAAGCGAAATGATGTTCTCGTTCCCAAGTGTGTGCGTGAAGGTTATCTCAGCTCTGCGCAGCTTTTCGATTTGGTCCTTCTGGCTGGTTGAGATCTGGTTGTAGTACTCGTCTTCGGTCAAATCGAACAGGCTATAAAACTGGCTAGTTTGGCCATTGTCGATAACGTCACCGAATGCGTTTGGAAGCTGATTAGGCGAGATCTTCAAGAAGAGAGAATCTGTGGCAACTGGAATGGCGCCAATCTCTGGAGCCGCAACCTCTGGTATCTCAGATCCCGGTAGCAGCGGAATGTTGTACCAAAGTTTGTAACTTTCGCGCGGTGAGGCCTGCTGCAAAACCAACAGCTGAGGCAGCTCGCCTGAGCCTTCACCTTCGGTGACAATCATGCAAGATCTTGGCCAGTTACTTGTGCTGGCAGGTAGGGTAATCGAAATTGCCGATCCTGAAATTGGAGGAAGTGGCTGGATCTCTGGGGATTTAGTCATCAACAGGTAGTGCGCTTGTCTAAACAGTAAAGCAGGGCCTGCAACTCTTGGTTCGAGAAAGCTCGAATCGCCAGACTCATCTGCTAGCGAAACTGCCTCCTGGATCTGACGAAGAATATTCCTAACTTGGGTGATATTTACAACCGGAGGAATTGCCTCAACAGCTGTTTCAGTTTCAGATGCACTAGGGGTTGGAGAAACAACTGGAGCCGTGGGCACAGAACATCCTGATAGAGCCAATGTCAAAGCAATACCAATTGGGACTATTGCAATTTTTGACCGAGTAGATCTTCTTCCGCGCTTCGGTACATCATAATTTGACTTTTTGGGTCGATACTTTGGCCCTTGGGGGGCTTTAGGTACTTTTCGTCTTGGGCCTCGATTAATTAGCATTTTTCGAAGTGCCAGTATGTTTAGCAAAATAGCTGCAATCAAGAAGCCGAAACCAACACCAAGGAAAATTTCTGAGACCACCGTCGAGTTTTCAATCGGCCAGGCCACCCGAACTCGTATTGGGGCTGGCTCAAACCCATCACTTGCTATTAGAACTGCGTTGTTGCCTCCAGCTGGAATTGCTAGTTCAGCAAATCCTTCACCGAGGCTCTGGCTTATCCAAAGATCAGAGCCGCTGGGGTTGGCAAGATCTGTGTTGCCAGCCACGTCGCGGACTCCTAAGGCTGTTCCATCATCGGAGGTGACGGCTTCGGAGTAAAGAGATTCACCGACCCAGGCCAGCACATCAGCTTCTTGACCATAAGCCACAAAAACTACACCGTCTCCGATGCCGCCAATTACCGGATCGCCGGGCATTAAAGCTAGCTCCTCGGCTGGAATCACCAAGTAGGGCTCATTGCCTGAAACTGAGAGGTTCACTGAAAAGCTATCGGGGGGAGCCCAGATTGTGCGCTGGGCCAAACCGAGCAAAAGTAGCGAAATAGCCAGGATAAACAGCAGTGCGGCAAGCAAAAAGCGCATGATTATCCATTCCAGCTAAACTTGGGTGAATGGCCTGAGGGCCGAAACCCATTCTACCGAAACCATGCTGGAGGCCCGATTTGTCAGGCGAAGCGACCTCATTCCCAACTGCGATGCGTGGCTACTCGAAATCAGCCGTTGATGACGCATTTTTGGACCTCAATCGTGACGTCCTTCGTCTGTCCACGCAAAATGCCCAGCTAGTCGATGAGCTCAAGCAAGCCAAAGCCCAAATCGATCAGCTGAGCGCAAAGTTAGCAGAGGTCCAATCACCCACCTACACCGGACTTGGAAATCAAGCTGCAATTATTCTCGCCTCAGCTGAGGATCAGGCAACAAGACTTCTGGGCCATGCGGAAAGTGAAAAGAACCGAATTCTTGGAAGCATAAACGAAGAAGTTGAATCCAAAAAGAATGAGGCGAAGAATTACTATGAATCTCTGGTAGCCGAGGCTGATAGGAGAGTTGAGCGCGTAATCAATTCTGCAAAAGTTGAGGCTAATGAAATTCTTGAGAAGGCTCGAAACGAAAGCAGCCGCCTTATCGAAGAGGCAACCAGAGAATCTGGCTCGATTCGAGGCGAAATTGCTACCGAAGTTGCAAGGCTTCGAGCGGACACCAAGCGCCAGACTGAAAATATCAAGGCCATGGTTGATCGCAATCTTGCCGAAAAGAAACTCTTGCTTCAAAAAGAAATGATTCGCGAAATTGATACCGAAAAAGCAGCCTTGATTATCGGAGACCAAGCTCGAATCGATCTAGAGCTGGAGCTTACCGCACGAAGGTCTGAGGCGGAAGAAAACTACCTTCGTAAACACCAGGAGGCCATACACCAGACTCAGAAGTACCTCGATGATGCTAAATCTCAGCTTCACTTAGCTATCACAAGAACAAATGCTGCACAGCTTGAGGCCGAGACTATTGAGTCAGCTGCGCGCTCAATTAACAAGTTGACCACCGATGCCGCCAGAGACCAAGCCGAACAAATGATTGCAATGGCTGAGGCAAAGTCACGTCAGATCATCGCGGATGCCAAAAACCTTGCAGCCCGAGAGGTTGACGAGGCTAACTCAAAGCTTGCCAAGTTAGAGATTGAACGACGCACTGTCGGTTCATATCTTGAGCACCTAGAAAAAGTTGTTGAGGCATCAAGAAAATCACTCGACTAGTAAAGGCCAATTTCTAAATGCCAGCTAAAGACCTCAAGGTTTCAAATCCATTCCTAATTGGATTGCTCGGAGGCCTCGGCGTGCTAACCGCACTGCTTCTGGGAGGAGCTGTGGCCACTCTAGCTAACGTGATCACCTACATTTTTGCTGCAATATTCTTGGCCCTTGGCCTGGACCCGTTGGTGTCGACTCTGGAGAGATTCAATTTCCCTAGACCGCTAGCGGTACTAACTGTGATTGTTGGACTTCTGGGCCTGCTGGGAGTTTTAATCTGGACCCTGGTTCCAACCCTTATAACCCAAAGCACTCGATTCCTCGAAAGCGCCCCCCAGCTGCTTCAAGACATCACCCAGCTTCCATTTGTCATAAGCCTGGATGACCAGCTAGGAGGAGCAATCGGGTCAGCACTTTTGAATGCTGGCGCCTTCCTTTCCGACTCTGCCAACTGGCCGACAATGGTTGGAGGTGTTGTTCAGGTAGGAATCAACTTGTTCAATGGAGTGTTTGGCTTCATTATCGTTGTTGTTTTGACCGTGTTCTTCTTGGCCTCACTAGATGGTCTAAAGGCTTCTCTTTCTAAGCTCGTTCCGAAAAGCAAGCGAGCTCGCTACAAGCAGATATCCGACCAGGTTGCCAATTCAGTCGGTCGGTATGTGATTGGTCAAGTCTCAGTCGCCGGACTAAATGCCCTAGTGGGCTTTATCGTGATGACACTGCTAGGACTGCAGTTTGCACTTGTGCTGGCATTTGTGGTTTTCATTCTTGCCATCATTCCGCTGATAGGTTCAGTTACCGGTGCAGCACTAGCGGTCATGGTTGCTCTCGCTGTGAATCCAACATCAGCTTTAGTTCTTGCGATCTACTACTTGATCTACCTGCAGCTGGAGGCGTACGTAATTAGCCCGAGGGTGATGAAGGTTGCAGTTTCAGTGCCCGCACCGATTGTTGTCATTGCCGCCTTGTCCGGAGGAGCGTTGCTTGGCGTGCTGGGGGCGCTTGTAGCGATACCGTTGGCTGCTTCAGTAATATTCATCGTGCGAGAGATATATGTCCCTCGTCAAAACAAGCGCTAGAACGTATCCGGAAGCGGATACTTTGGCGGATTTACTGCCCGCACAATCTCGTTCAAAACTCTTTTAGTTGCAGGCTCACCTACCCAAAGGTGCTTAGCCCCATCAACGGCAATGACCTCCGCCTCAGGAACAACAGCAAAGCGCTCGAGGGCTGCAGCTGGAGCCAAGTACTCATCGTGCTCTGGAATTAGAGCGATTAACTTTTTTCCGCTGCCGATCCACTTCACCAAATCCTGCTCACCAGATCTATGAAGCGGAGGCGAAAGCAGGATTGCACCGGCAATATCGTTATCAAATCCATACTTGATTGCCAGTTCAGTGCCAAATGACCAGCCAACTAGCCAAATGGGTCCAAGTCCGCGTGATCTGAGAAATTCAAGGGCAGCTTCAAGATCGCGCTTCTCAGCGATACCCTCGCCAAAACTGCCCTCACTGGTGCCCTGCGGGCTAGTGGTTCCTCGGGTGTTGAATCTCAGAACTGACAAATCAGCAAGTGCGGGTAGCCGATTAGCCGCCTTGCGCAAAATGTGAGAGTCCATAAATCCGCCGCCGGTTGGTAGCGGATGTAAAGTCAACAACACCGCTTTTGCCTTGTTCTGAAAAGGTGTTGCAAGTTCGGCAACCAGTTTTAGGTTGTCAGAAGTAATTAGGGTAAGAGGTTCCCGATTTGAGGGAAGCTCGGTGGAGGAAGTGATCTCGATCAAAGCAGGGGTCCCTGGAAAGCCTTCCAGCAGGCATTGTGAAAGTGCCTTCTAGTGTCAACGCCTCGAACTGAGTCCCAGGCAACTGTGTGGCTCTGTCCCTTGGCTATACCTAAGTGGCAATTTGGGCAGACCCAGCTCTTGTCATCGTCTGCTCTTGCTCCCGAGGTGGTCTGTACCGAATACTCAACTCCGCGCTTTAGCTCGGTGCGCTTTACTCCGATGCGCACTCTTTCTAGATCAAGGGGCTGAAATTCGGCGCCCCACTTGGAACCGCGGTTGCGACGAGATTTCATTAGTACCAGTTGTGCTCTTCGGAATGCGCCCATGCACCGCAAGGGTTGTTGTATCGGGCCGCGATGTATTTCACACCCCAGCGAATCTGAGTCTGTGGGTTTGTCATCCAGTCCGCTCCCTCAGTTGCCATTTTCGATCCAGGCAAGGACTGAGGAATTCCATAGGCGCCGCTCGAAGAATTCTTAGCGAGGTGTCGCCAGTTTGATTCTCTGTTCCAGAGGTTTACAAGACACGAGAATTGATCCATACCCCAGTCGCGTTTAGCAATGTACTCAAGTGCATAGGCCTGGGACGATCCAGGGGCTGGCATAGGAGCGGCCAAAATAAAGTAACTCTTGGCTGCCGAGCCAGAAATCATCCGGTATCCCCCGCGCTCAAAGCTAACGGCGAATTCCTCATTAAAAACGAAACTCTGATTCTGCTCATCATTTGGGTCATAAACCTGAACAGTGGAGGCGCTAGCAAGATTCCCCGAATATGGATCTACGACGTAAACCAGCGTCAAGCTGACGACAAACACAAAGCCAAGAACTGGAAGTGATTTGGCCTTGGTAATTCTTGGCAGATGGGGCCTGGATAGTCCACGTTTGGCTAGGGCTTCATCGAAGGAGAAGACAATTCGCTTGGCAAGGGTCGGTTTGATAGCTTCGTACTTGCCCATGACGAACTCCTTCCCAAATAAGTGACCTGCGACCTTCAACTCTACCTTGAGTGTTGCGCAAGGGCTAGGTACAGCTAGTTTGGAAGGCCCTTCTTGGGGCAGGTGGCCAGCACTCGACCCATGGAATCGTGCTCAGCCTGGGTCACCCAGAGCTGATACTTCACCTTCACGGCTATTTGCCTGGCCACAAATGAGCATCTGAAGCTCTTGTTAGAAGGCAGCCAGCTGGCCGCATCGGAGTCACTTTTTTGACCATTAGCCGGACCCCAGACGGCCAGCAGGTTCAGTGGATCGTTATAGAGCATGAAGCGTTGATAGCCAGAAAGTTGCTGAGCGCCTTTCTGCCAAGCGTCACTCAATGCCACAACGTGGTCTATTTGAACATCTAGAGAAGTTCTTATGCCTCGCTGAAACGCGATGACCTGTCCTGTGAAAGGGTCTTCAAGAATTCCATTTTCAATGATGCAGTAAGAATCGTATCTGTAGTTGTACTGAACTAAATCCCGAGCAAGAATTCTGTTCCTGACATCACAACCGTTGTAGTAATCCCAGTCATCTGAAAACATCTCGCGCGAGTATCCAGTTTGTGGAGCACGTCCCTTGATGGGTAGCTTGGCAAGAGCACGTAGCGCCTCGCCTCTATTCTTTTTTGGTATCGGGGCAACGGTTTCGCTTGGTTCGGGCGTTGGAGTGACCGTCTCGATAGCACTCGGAGCTGGTGTCGGAGTTGACCCGCCCCCGGATCCAAAAAGGGCCACATAGATAAAAAAGGGTACGGCGACAACGCCTAGACAGCCGTAGCTAGTCGGTGATTTCAAGCTGCAGCGCCTCAATGACCTTGTCTAAAAAGCTATCAACCTGAGGCATAGAGTACCCCGATCGAGTGGCGGTGAATTGCGCTCGCCTTACTTGAGCTACCCGTACTTTTGCTCCACCATTGAAATGCACAACCAACTGATCACAGAGCTCATCGACTTTTTTTCTTTCATAACCTCGTGACAGCCAAGACACTTTAGTGAAGCGCTTTACCTTGGCGCGTCTTAGCCTAGGCAGCAGTGCCTGCTGGAGCTCCTCAAATCTTCTGGCAAGCTCTGGCTCTCCGAATCGTTGTCTAAAGGCAATAACTTCCGCGCTTATGAAGTGATCTTCGAGATTGTCCAGGGCGGCATCAACTTGAGAAATTGAATAACCTCCCCGAACCAAATCAAGCCTGAGCCCCCGAAGATCTGATGCCCTAAGCAAAATCTGATCGGGCGATTCGTACTGAGCCTTGGCCCGCTCTAACAGTGCATCAACTTGCTGCGGGTTGTATCCCATCCCGGCCGCATTGCTAAATCTCGGGGTCTCAACCAAAGAAAACCACCATGACCAAATAGGTCATCAGGGAAGCTGGGAGCATGGAATCTAGGCGGTCCATCATTCCTCCATGCCCAGGTAAAAGCTTGGACATGTCCTTAACTCCCAAATCGCGCTTGATAAGCGACTCGGCAAGATCTCCAAAGACTGCTGCCAAAATGACTGACGCCGCCAAAATCAAACCTACCCACCAAGGGCCCTGGAGCAAAAACACCATGAGGGAAATAGCTGTGGCAGAACCAAAAATAATTGAGGCAAGCAAACCTTCCCATGTCTTCTTAGGGCTGACTCCTGGGGCTAATTTATGTTTTCCAAACACCCGGCCAACTAGATACCCAGACGAATCAATTAGTGCAACCGTGGTGACAAAAGTAAGTACCCAATATGCGCCATCTTCGGGGCGTCTTAGAAGTAGCATCGAAAAACTCAGGGAAAGAGGTAAATAGATGACCAGGAATGCCGCTGCTCCAAAGTCTCTAATTGTCCTAAGAAATGTTTGGAAGTTTGCTTTCCGCCGTTCCCAAAGTAGGTGAACTGTTCGCCAGACAATCAGCGCTGCCACAATTCCGAGGCTCACTAGCCACTGCACAACTGGACCGCCATAGTAGGTGGCCGGCATGATGATTGCGGATCCAACCACTGCCGGAACTCGAGGAACGTACCAGCCCTTGATTCTAAGCGCGGTCGAAAGCTCCCATGCTCCAATTGCGGTAGAGACTAGGAGAAAAAGAATGAAAAATTCTTTATAGATCAAGATAGAAACCAAAAAGATTGCGGCCAAAAGCAAACCGACGACGATTGATTTAGAGACCGACCTGCCACCTTGGGCCTTTACCTCAGACAATTTAGCCTTACACCTCTAGAAGTTCGGCTTCTTTGCGCTTTACGGCGTCGTCTATGGCATCCACGTGGTTCTTGGTCAAAGTGTCTAAATCCTTTTCGGCGCGGGTAAGTTCATCGTCGCCGACGTGACCGTCTTTTTTCAGTGAAGCAAGATCTTCGTTTCCCTTGCGCCTAATGTTGCGCAGCGAAACACGGTGGTCCTCCGCCTTTGCCTTAACCAGCTTGACGTACTCCTTGCGACGCTCTTCAGTCAGATCAGGAAGTGTGACACGGATGATTGTTCCGTCGTTATTTGGAGTCGCACCTAGGTTTGGAACGTCTCTAACCGCCTTCTCGATAGCTGCCAATGCGCCCTTGTCGTAAGGGGTTATGACGATTGTTCGGGCCTCTGGGTTCTGTAAAGATGCGAGCTGCGCCAGTGGAGTTCCCGTCCCGTAGTAGTCGACCATAATCTTCTGAAACATCTGCGGGTTGGCGCGTCCGGTGCGAACTGTGGCGAAGTCTTCCTTGGCAGACTCGACGGCTTTACCCATCTTCTCTTCGGCTGTCCTTAAGATTTCGTCAATCATTTACTGCTCACTTTCTTGTCAATCAAAAACTTTAGGCGGTGACCGCGGTGCCGATCTTCTTGCCCTTGATGGCGTCGGTGACGTTGCCCTTACCTTGCATCCCGAAGACTCGCATTGGCATCTTGTTGTCCATGCACAATGAGAATGCGGTTGCGTCTACGACTTTTAGTCCCTGGACTAGCGCTTCTTGGTAAGTGAGGTTCTCAAGCTTTTTTGCATCGGAGTTCTTCTTTGGATCTGATGAATAAACCCCATCGACACCGTTCTTGGCTACCAGAACTTCGTCGGCCTTGATCTCTAGTGCGCGCTGAGCTGCAACGGTGTCAGTTGAAAAGTAAGGTAGGCCAGCACCGGCACCGAAAATTACGACTCTTCCTTTTTCAAGGTGGCGAATGGCGCGAAGAGGAATGTACGGCTCTGTCACCTGAGCCATCGTGATTGCTGATTGAACACGGACGCTAACGCCAGCCTGTTCAAGAAAGTCCTGCAAAGCTAAAGCGTTCATAACGGTTCCGAGCATTCCCATGTAGTCTGCACGAGAGCGCTCCATACCGCGCTGAGATAGTTCCGCCCCGCGGAAGAAGTTTCCTCCACCAACAACAATTGCGACTTCGGCTGATTTGGATCCTTCAGCAATTTCTTTTGCTAGTTCGGCAACCACATCTGGATTTACCCCAACGGTTCCGCCACCAAAGGCTTCTCCGGATAGTTTCAACAAAACTCTGCGTCGTTTTAGCGGCACGGGACTTCCTCCAAAGGGTTTAGCTCTAGTCTAGGCGGGCAAAGAAAAAGACCCGGCCCCAAAGGGCCGAGTCTTTTTGTCTTTCAAGTTTTCTAGGCTCCAACGCGGAAGCGCACGAAGGCCGAAACCTTGGTGCTTGCTTGGTCTAGGACTTTCTGGACGCTGAGCTTGTTGTCCTTGGCGAAGTCCTGCTCAAGCAAAACGTTCTCCTTGAAATAGCCGTTGACGCGACCTTCCACAATTTTTGGAAGTGCGGCCTCTGGCTTGCCTTCGTTCTTGGCTGTCTCTTGCGCAATACGACGCTCGGTCTCAACTGTCTCAGCTGAGATCTCGTCGCGGCTTAGTACTGATGGGCTAAAAGCTGCGATGTGAACTGCAACATCGTGAGCGGTTTCGGCGTTTCCGTCGAATGCCACAAGCACTCCAACCTGAGGGGGAAGATCTTTTGAGGTGCGGTGAAGGTAAGCATCCACTGCAACGTCGGAGATAACCCCTACGCGGCGAAGTTCTGCCTTCTCACCGAGAACTGCTGCCTCGTCGTTAATTGCATCCGCTACTGTTTTGCCCTTTAGTGGGGCAGCCATGGCCGATGCTAGATCTTTGGCACCTGCTGCAACAATTGCGTCAGCAATTTCTTCACCCAGGGCAACAAATCTTTCAGCCTTTGCAACAAAGTCTGTCTCGCAAGCAAGCTCGATTAGGTAGCCGGTTCCGCCGGATACGCGAGCAACGATTAGACCGTTGCTGGTTGAGCGGCCCTCACGCTTAGAAACGCCCTTTAGGCCCTTGAGACGCAAAACCTCAAATGCCTTATCGATGTTGCCATCGGCTTCATCCAGTGCTGACTTGCAATCCATCATTCCAGCGCCGGATTTCTCGCGAAGCGCCTTTACGTCTGCTGCTGTGTAGTTAGCCATGAATTACGCCTGCTTCTCTTCGGTAGCTTCCTTGCCCTGCTCTAGAAGCTCGCGCTCCCATTCAGCAAGTGGCTCTGCTTGAGCTTCTGGCTTTGAGTGACGAGCAATCAAACCTTCTGCAACCGCGTCAGCGATGATTCGAGTTAGTAGCTGGATTGAACGAATTGCGTCGTCGTTTCCAGGGATACCGAACTGAACGTCGTCTGGATCACAGTTGGTGTCCAAGATTCCAATAACTGGGATTCCAAGCTTTCTTGCCTCTGTGATTGCAAGGTGCTCCTTGTTGGTGTCAACAACCCAGATGATCGAAGGGGTCTTGGTTACGTTTCTGATACCACCGAGGGACTTTTCTAGCTTGTCTCTCTCGCGGCGAAGGATTAGTAGCTCCTTCTTCGTTAAACCTGACTTAGCTACGTCAGCAAAGTCCATAGTCTCAAGTTCCTTGAGACGGGCAAGACGCTTGCTTACGGTCTGGAAGTTAGTTAGTAGTCCACCGAGCCATCTCTGATTGATGTATGACTGGCCAACGCGAAGAGCTTCAGTAGCGATTGCTTCCTGAGCTTGCTTTTTGGTACCAACGAAAAGAACTGAACCGCCGGCTGCGACGGTGTCCTTTACGAACTGGTATGCGTTGTCGATCATCGCAAGCGATTGCTGCAGATCGATGATGTAGATACCAGAACGGTCGGTAAGGATGTATCTTTTCATCTTCGGGTTCCAGCGCCTGGTCTGGTGTCCGAAGTGTACGCCGCTATCTAGCAGCTGTCTGGTGGTTACGACTGACATAGAGTCGAACTTCCTTTCGGCACAACAAGTGCGCCCACTCAGTTAATGGTTTTTGGCGGTTGCCAATAACCCCTGGTGCCGGATTTTTCCCACAAACCCGTTAGGGCCACTGAGTGGAAACTATCTTGGTCGGCACGCGAAGTCGACATTTTCAAAATCAATGATTTTTAGCGAGAATGCCGCTAACACAAAGCATACCAGCAGTATCTATTGCCCAAAAGCCCCGAATTTTCCACAACCCACCGCGCAATTGCCCGGACTTGAGCTATTCAGGGCAGATTTGAAAGGTGATTGAACCGGATCGAATAAATCTGCTGCAGTTGGCCAGCTTTCTAGCCTTGGCCCTTTCTTGGCAGCTTCCAACTCCAAGCCTTGGTGCCGAAAATCAGTTCAGTAGCCCGGTGGTGGGTTCGGCGCTTATTGGCGAATACCGGCAATCGGAGACTCCCTACTCTGCTGGTCATCGCGGAATCGACTATGAGGCAACGCTGGGCCAGGCAGTGTTTGCCCCGGCTGACGGGCAAGTTCACTTCGTGGGAAAAGTTGTAAACCGTCAATTAATTTCACTGGATCATGGTCGACTGCTTCTAAGTTCATTCGAACCAGTTTGCTCACGGCTTAATGAAGGAGATCTCGTAGTTTCGGGAGAGTTGATTGGAGAGGTCTGTGAAGGTGAGCAAAGCTACGAACTGCACTGCGAACCAATTATGTGTCTACATTTTTCTGTTAGAAAAAACGGCGAGTACTTATCGCCTCTCTGGTTTACCGGTGAGCTTACGCCTTCCAGGCTGCTGCCATGGATAGAACCGACTACGCCCTAGGGTGTGCTTTTAGATATCCCTGCTTTAGGCGATCAACTGAAACGTGGGTGTAAATCTGTGTGGTAGCCAAAGATGAATGCCCAAGAAGTTCTTGAACGGCTCTTAGGTCAGCTCCGCCATCAAGTAGATGGGTAGCTGCAGAGTGTCTTAGTGCGTGCGGTCCTGCTTGGCCGACTGCAGTTTCACTCAGTAGCGATGCAACTAGTGCATATACCTGTCGAACGCCAACTCTTTTTCCACGCGAAGAAATAAGAAGTGCATTTTGGCTCACTTCGTTCTCAAACTGCATACGTCCAGATCGAATCCACACCGCAAGTGCTTCGCTAGCAGGATCGCTGTATGGAACCATGCGCTGCTTGTTTCCTTTGCCGATGACACGCAGAATCTTTCGACCGTAGTCAATGTCTTCAAGATTTAGTCCGACAAGCTCACTTACTCGAATACCGCTTCCATACAGAAGCTCGACCATTAGTAGATCTTGGATGGCAGCCGGATTATCAACTGTTGCAAGAGGCTCAAGCTTGTCAAATATTCCAGACATCGCGTCCCTCGATACAACCTTTGGCAAGGTTCGTGAAGCTTTTGGTGAACGAAGTTTGAGACCCGGATCTAATTCAAGCTTTCCGTTCTTGTGTAGCCAGGCTGTGAACGCTCTAACCGCAGCAGATTTTCTAGCGAGGGTGGTTTTTGTAAGACCCTTTTCACTTGCTCTCCAGAGCCAATCGCGAAGTAGCTCTAGATCCAGATCGCTAACTTCGGTTTGAGATTTACTTTCCATAAAGCCCTGTAGATCTGAAACGTCAGAGAGATATGCCTTCACAGTGTTTGAAGAAAAGCCTTTCCCAACGTTTAGTTCAAAGGCAAATTCTTCAAGTAGGTAGGCAAGCTCAGTTGGCATATTTCAAAGCGTAATGTACCTCTCCGTTGGAACTGAGATTCTTGATCACCTTGTCCTGCGCCGTCAGTTCGCGAAGTGCCAATTCAGATTCCGACAGTGTCATCCCTGCTAGCTTTGCAACCTCCGATAGCGACGGAAAACCGCCTTCTCTGATGGCGTCCTGTGCCCTACTGGCAATTGAAGTCTCAATTTGCTGTTTAGGGATGCTTACTGATCCGGTGGCAAAGTACTTCAGATCCGACAGTATTTGAGCTTTGTTATCTGCAATTAGAGCATTGGTTCCAAGAGATGTTCCAGAAAGCACTGACCCTGGCACCGCATAGAGTTCACGAGATAGTTCAAGTGCATTGTTCGCAGTTCGAATTGAGCCTGATCTGATTCCCGCTTCAATTACTACCGTGGTTGGTGTCAGGGCTGCGATCAGCCGATTGCGTTGCAAAAATCTCCATCTGGTTGGTGCCACCCCCGGTGGCATTTCACTAAGAAATGCCCCGTGTTCTATCACCTGCTTGAATAGCTTGAAGTTGCCACTGGGATACTTTCTATCCATTCCTCCAGCCATTACAGCTACTGTAGAAAGTTTCTGTTCGATACTCGAGCGATGTACCTGTGCATCGATACCCAAGGCGCCACCAGAAACTGTCAAGCGGGAAACTTCCGCGAGCTCTTTGACCAAGGAAGAAGTGACCTGCAATCCGTATGGAGATGCAGCCCTAGAGCCAACAATTGAAACGGCTTGTGAAAGCTTCGTGAGAGTAGCTAGATCACCTTCAACGAAAAGCATCGCGGGAGCTGAATCTTGTAGGTCGTCCAAGCCTGCCGGCCAGATTGAATCCTCGGGAGTCAACAGTTGCAGCTTCAGCGCATGGCTTTGAGAAAACAAATGTTCCAACCGAGACTTAGATAATCGCGGTAACCACCTTTGCCTTGAGTCAGCGAGTGTGCCTTCCAAATCCCCGAAGCTTTGACGGCAAGAATCGAGCTGGCCCCGCTGGTGTAAGGCTTCAACTACCGATCTAGTTTCTAGTCCATCAATCAATAGCTCAACCATGGCAAGCTTCCCAAGGCACCTAGCCAACGCTCCGGCCATTCGATCGCCTGGTTCAGTAATCATGGCGATGCAGCCAGCTGTAGCAAGCTCTAAAGCGCGATCTTTGGAGTATTCGCCGTTCTGGAATGGACGAGTTAGAAATTCAAGTTCTTGGTCATTAAGGATTTGGGGTTTGGCCATGCCAAAACTCTGTCAAGAATTTGAATTAGTTGGAGCAAGAAATCTAAAAGTGTGTAAAACCTATTCGCCGACGGCCAATTCCTTAGGTAGCTCATAAGCCTTGCCGGAGAGCTCTTCGACATTGACGTCTTTGAATGTGAGTACTCGCACGGTCTGGACGAAGCGGTCGGTTCGGTAGATGTCCCAAACCCAAACATCAGACATGTTCAATTCGAAGTAGAAATCAGTGGAAGTATCAATGCGCTTGAGCTCGACTTCATTGGCGAGGTAGAACCTGCGCTCGGTCTCGATGACATATTTGAAGGTGCCAACGACGTCCCGATACTCGCGATAAAGCGCGACTTCGGCTTGTCTGTCGTAGTCCTCGAACTCGTTCTCTTCCATAGCTTTGTCTAGTCTATTCCCGCTCTAGGCAAGAATCCTAGTCAGCCAAGTCAATCGGTGGATAGCTGAAGGACCGTGGGTTCTAAGGGCTTGAATGTGGGCCGCGGAGGCATATCCCTTGTGTCCGGCAAAGCCATATTCTGGATAAGTTCCATCGAAATCCTCCATGAGTGCATCTCTTTTAACTTTTGCCAAAACCGCCGCTGCCGCAACTGATACACAAGTGGTGTCAGCTTTGACCTGAAGATCAACTTCCAAACCGGCAGCTTGTTTGCCAAGCCAGTTTTGTGATCCGTCGAGCAAAATCACCGCGCCCTCCGAAGCTACCTTTGAACGCATCGAGCCAGAGGCCAACAACTCGGTTAGTGCTCTTGAAGCAGCTGATCGAAGGGCCTCGCTGATTCCCGATTTATCAATTTCTTTATTCGAAGAGTAACCGATTGCAAATCCGTCAACCCAGGTTTCCAGCGGCTCGGTAATTTCAGCTCTGGATTTTGGTGTCATCAGCTTTGAATCCTGAAGCTTCTCAGGCCAAAAGTTAAGTGCTGGATTCAGTTTGTCGATTAGTGAGAGCCCAACTGCTACAGGGCCTGCGATAGCTCCTCGCCCAACTTCGTCGATGCCAATTACGAACCGGTTGCCCCGCTCGAATAGCCTCGACTCAGTTTGTAGGGTCGGGTATGTCTTTGTAGACATCTGGGTAGTTATCCAGCCACTTCCAGTTATCAACTGGCCAACTAATGATAAATGCTCTTCCAACAACCCAATCATTGGAGACAAAGCCCTTGCTAGGCAAATCTGCGTGGAAGCGAGAATCCTCACTGTTACCTCGGTTATCCCCTAGCACCCAGAGAGAGTTTGCTGGAACGGTGATGTCAAACTCAACACTTGATGGTGTTTGACCTGGGGCGATGTATGGCTCGGTGATTGGGACACCATTGACCGTTATCAAGCCATTTGCGTCACAACAAACAACTTTGTCACCGGCCACGCCAATTACTCGCTTCACAAGGTGCTGCTTGCTATCAGGGGCTGTTATGCCAAAGGCAGACAGGAACCAGTCCACGACCACAACAACCGGGTCTGATGGTTCCTCAACATCGGGACCGAGCCATCCGCCTGGATCTTTGAAAACGACAACATCGCCGCGCTCAATTGGATAGAGCGCTGGAGTTAGCTGATTGACGATAATGCGGTCATCGATTTGAAGGGTTTCAAGCATCGACCCGGACGGGATAAAAAATGATCGAATCAGGAAAGTCTTGATTAGAAGCGACAGAACTAGTGCAGCCCCGAGAACTACAACCAGATCTATAAGGAAAGCGACAAAGAAGTTCTTTCGGACGCGACGAAACCTACTTCGTTTGTTGCTGCCTTTTTTTCTTGGCCGAAGAGGCGCTGCAGGTTCCTGCTTGTCGCTCACGTGTTAGTGCGCTTTGCTAGGGAATCTAAACGTTTTCGCGCTTTTCGCGAATCTTTGCCTTCTTGCCTCGCAGATCACGCAAGAAGTAGAGCTTCGCTCGGCGGACCTGGCCGCGTGAGACTAGCTCGATCTTGTCGATAACTGGAGAGTGAAGGGGAAAAGTTCTTTCAACACCAACTTGGAAGGTCACTTTTCTAACAGTAAAGGTCTCGCGGATTCCCTCACCGGAACGACGAGTTACGATGCCCTGGAAAACCTGGATACGGGAACGGCTACCCTCAACGATGTTTACGTGAACCTTGACGGTGTCACCGGCGCGAAACTCGACAATGTCGGTCTTTAGCGAAGGCTTGTCTACTGAATCTAGAATGTGCATTTTGTGTCGCTTCCTGTTTTTAGCACGCAGGTCAAAAACATAATTTTCATAGATTGGTGTTTTATCATTTTCGCCTTGTCTCCCCTGCGGCAGAGTCCATTGCTGGCGGCGAAGTTCCCATATTGCCACAGTTTGGTGCCTGGTGGCAACCGCTTAGTCCAGTAGTTCTGGCCTTACCTGCTGAGTACGCTCTAAAGCCCTGGCTTTGCGCCACTTTGCTATCTCAGCGTGATTTCCACCAAGCAGAACCTCAGGGACCTCTAGGCCTCTCCAAGTAGAAGGTTTGGTGTAACTCGGGTACTCAAGCAGCCCGTCACTGTGCGATTCTTCTGTCAATGAGTCAGCATTGCCAATGACTCCAGGGATCAATCTTGCTATTGCCTCGATCATGGCAACAGCAGCCACCTCGCCACCGTTCAAGACATAATCGCCCAAGCTCACTAGGCGAACTTTGGCATTTGATGTTGCATAGTCAACCACTCGCTGATCAATACCCTCATATCTTCCACAGGCAAAAACCAAGTGCTTGGCTTGGGAAAACTCCTTCGCGGTTGCCTGCTTGAAAAGCTCTCCCGCAGGTGATGGAAAAATGACGATGGTTTCAGGTGTCATTACTAAATCCAAAGCCTGACCCCAAGGCTCAGCCTTCATGAGCATTCCGGCTCCCCCGCCAAAAGGTGTGTCGTCAACGGTTCTGTGCTTGTCATCGGTGAAATCGCGCAGATCATGAATTTTTACATCCAGTAGATCTTGGGCTTTGGCTTTACCGAGTAAAGAAATATCAAGTACGTCAAAAAACTCAGGGAAGATACTGATGGCATCAATTCTCATCTTGGGCACCTCCTTCCAGATTTACTTCAAACAACCCCTCGGGTGGGGTCAGTGTGACCTGACCTAATTCAACACTCACTTCGGGAACAATCTGCTTCACAAAAGGAACTAGGACTTCTCCATTGGGAGTATCAATAGCCAAAAGGTCTTGGGCCGGTAGGTGATCTACGCGAGCTACTGTTCCAACTACCTCTGTGCCCACCAAGGCTTGCAGTCCAACAAGCTGGTGGTCGTACCAAGACTCTGGCTCTTCGGGTAGTTCACCAATATCTGTTTCAATCAGCAAGATTGCCTTGATTAGCGTCTCTGCCTGAGAGCGATCTTCGATACCCTCGAGGAACAAAACTGGAGACTGGTTGTAGAAGCGAAGTTCTAGGACCTTGATTGTTTTGCCAGACCACTCCGAGGTCTCTGGAACCTGGAGTTCTAGAACCTGTCCTGGCTTGAAGCGCTGATCTGGGCTGTCGGTATATAGCTCGAGCTTGATGGCGCCTTTCAAACCGTGGGCTTTGACCAATCGGCCAACCCGCAGTTTGGTTTTGCTAGAAATCGCTGTCCACCACATCAACGCGAATCTTCTTACCATCGGCAAGAGCGTTGACGAGTGTGCGAAGAGCCTTTGCTGTTCTGCCGCTTCGCCCGATTACCCGACCCAGATCATCTGGGTGAACGTTAATCTCAAGAAGATCTCCTCTTGAAGTTGAACGTTCGGTGACTGAAGCATCGTCGGGATTATCGACGATGCCCTTCACTAGGTGCTCGAGCGCAGCGGCTAACATTTTTTGATTAAGCTTCTGGTTTGATTTCTTCGGTTTCAGCTGCAGGAGCTTCTTCAGTAGCAGGTGCTGGCTCTTCGGCTGGAACTTCTGCTGCTGGAACTTCTGCAGGTGCCTCTACAACTTCTGCAACTGCTTCAGCTGGGGCTTCGGTTGTTTCGGCAGGCGCATCAGAAACTGCGGCCTCAACTGCAGGAGCTTCTGCTGGAGTTTCGGCCTTTGCCTTCTTGGCGGCAATTTCTTCCTTAGGAAGTAGAACTGCCTTCTTCTTGGTGTCTTTTTCGAAAACTGGTTTTGCAGGCTTTACCTGAACAGTGTTCTTTGCGTCCTTGTCACCCTTTGACTTCTGAAAGTCTCCGGTGAGCTTTAGCAAAACAGCAACCTGTTCGGTTGGCTGAGCGCCAACGCCAAGCCAGTACAAAGCTCGCTCTGAGTTAACCTCAATGAAAGATGGGTTCTCGGTCGGGATGTAGCGACCAATTTCTTCGATGACGCGACCGTTACGTGCTTTTCTTGAGTCAGCGATAACGATTCGGTAGTGCGGCGTACGGAGTTTTCCGAGACGCTTTAGGCGGATTTTTACAGCCACAATGCTCCTGTTATTTGAATTGGGGCGAACAATCAACCGTGAGCGTGGGGGCACACTCGGTAGTCAAGCTCTATGGTTTTGTCTTTGTTGGTCCCTGGTTAGAGGGTCAGGTACCTAGACAACTTCCTTATTCTGCCAGAAATGGCCAAGGATAGCTAGTTG
>CAMAXJ010000003.1 GCA_945862155.1 Rhodoluna limnophila | reverse complement strand
CTAGCTTTGTAGCTGATTTAGGTTCTGGGACAGTTGGCTTTTCCTCTAACACTCCCGAGATTTTCTCGAGCGAGGAATTTGCCGATTGGTAGGAGTTATAAAACATCGCGAGGTTCTCCATTGGGTCAAAGAATCTCTTGGCATAGATGATTGCCGCAGTTAGGACTCCGACTCCAATTTCACCGGCTAGAACTCGAGTGCCGCCAAAAAGCAAAATGGTTGCGACCGTTAGGTTTCCAATAAGCAAAAGGCCTGGACCGAAGTAACCAAAAAGCTGGATTACCTTAACTGTCAAATCACGGTACTCCTCGCTGAGTTGCTCATAAAGACTTTGGTTTGCATTCTCCTTGCGGAATGCCTTAACTGCTCTGATGCCGGTCATAGTCTCAACGAAATTCACAATCAACTTCGCAGAAGCCACCCTGGATGCTCGAAATTTTATCTTGGAGTTGATCTGAAACCACTTGGTGAGCAAGAAAAGCGGCAACCAGCTAACCACCAAAATGGCAAAACTGGATGGATCCAAAAGCACCAGGGCGGTGGCAGTAAAGAGCATGTATAACAAGCCGGCAATTGCCTCATTGCCTCCCGAAGCCAGGAGTTCCTTGATGGCGTCTAGATCGCTGGTTTGACGAGCAATCACTCGCCCGGAGGTGTACTTCTCATGAAATTCAATGGATAGGCGCTGGGTCTGCTTGAAAATTCGCTGCCTCAGATCAAGCAGAACATCTTGATTTACCTTTGCGGCAAATTGCAAGAACCAGCTAATCAGCGATGCGGTGGCAAGGGCTGCAAACAAATAGCCTCCCACCACCAAAAATAACGGCGTCGTATCTTGCTTCATGGCAGCCGGCAAAGCCCAGTCGATTCCAAGAGCAATCAAAGCTGGTCCCGCAACGCGAAGCATCTGAGAAACCACAACGACAAACAAGCTAAGAAGTAAGCGATTTCTCACCGGATGAATCAGTGAAATTAGTAACGCTCTAGATCTAAGCTTCAAAGCCCGAGCTTCTTGCTTGTCAAGAATAATCTTGTCTTCGCCTGTGACGCCTTGCATGCTCACGCAATCACCTCCCCGGGTTTTGGCTCAAGAGAAGACACCACGTAGCGATAGTGATCGCTGGTTTGCAGTAGCTGCGCATGTGTTCCAAAAGCAACAATCTTGCCATCTTGAAGCAGCGCTACACGATCGGCTAATTGCACTGTTGAAGGCCGGTGAGCAACTATCAGAGCTGTGGTTTTAGTAAGAACTTTTCGCAGCGCACTCTCAACTAATGCCTCGGTGTCAACATCTAGTGCCGAAAGGGGGTCATCCAAAACTAGAATCGCCGGCTTGGCAGCAACCGCTCGTGCTAGAGCCAGGCGTTGGCGTTGACCACCGGAAAGCGAAAGACCCTCTTCACCTATTTTTGTATCCACGCCCTCAGGCAGGTCATAAACAAAACCTGCCTGGGCAATTTCAAGTGCTTCTTCAAGTGCTTGATCACTTGTGTCCAAGGCCCCCAGAAGCACGTTGTCTCTGACCGAAGCTGAAAACAACGTGGCGTCTTCGAAAGCCATGGCGATGTGAGTTCGAAGCTCAGATCTGGAAAGCATTCGAATATCAATGCCGTCTAGCTCAATCGATCCGCTACTTACCTCAAGCAATCTGGTGGTTAGGGCAGTCAAAGTGGTTTTCCCCGAACCAGTCACGCCAATTAGGGCAACCGACTCACCAGGGTTCAAAAGTAGGTCAATGCCCCGAAGTAACCCCTTAGATCCAAGGGTTTGGTCAGGGTAGTTAAAGTGAACATCTTTAAATTCAAGCTTTCCCTGTGGATTGGTGATCGTCTCCGGCGAGATTGGATCTTGAATCAAGATCGGCTCATCCATGACATCGAAGTGGCGTTGGATAGCGGTTTTGGCATCGAGGGTTAGTGCGAGCAAAAATCCGATCGATTCGGTCGGCCATCTAAGCACCGTTGCGGTTGCAAAAAACGCCACCAGCGCTCCCACAGTGAGAGCTCCTTCAGCAACCAGAAGCACCCCGGCAAACATAGAAAGAGCCAGCGCTGTTTCTGGAAGGAACAATAGGTATGCCCAGACGTTTGCAATCAGGCTAGCTTTCTTCAATTCAGTGGAACGAAGATCGGCAGCACCACGAGCGAATTTCTCAGCTGAGAAATCCCCCCGGCCGAATGCTTTCAACACTCGGATGCCGTGCACTGATTCTTCAACCGCTGTGGCCAAATCGCCGGCTTGATCCTGAGATTGCCTTGCAATTTTTCCATAGCCGGATTCAAATCGGAATCCCTTAATCCAAATTGGAACTGAAACAACAAAGAAAATCAGACCAAGTATCCAACTGAAGCTAAACAGCACCATAAGGCCAATAACAATTGTGACGGCGTTGGCAATAAGTAGCACGAGCCCAAACGATAGCCAGCGCCGAATAAGTCCAAGGTCCTGGGTGGCCCGCGAAAGAAGCTGACCAGATGGCCATCGATCGTGAAAACTAATTGGAAGATCTTGTAGTTTGCGATATAGATTGGTCCGCATATCGGATTCCACCCCAGTGACCGGTGTCAAAACCAACCAACGCCTAAGCAATACAAGTAATACTTCCAGCAGGCCTAAAGCAAATACCAGCAGCACTAGTGAGTGCAGGGTTTCGATTGTCCCGGAAGTGGAAAGGGAATTAATAAGCTCCCTTAGAACCTGCGGAATAGAAAGGGCAACCGCGGCAGCTGAAATGGCAGCTACTACTCCGAGGATTAGTCTTGGGATTGCTTTTCTTGCGTAGGGCAAAATCCTCAGCAGAATCGGCAGTGTGCCGGTTGTATTACTCAAATGCCCGTGAAACCTCTCGCCAGACCGCTATGGTCAGCCTTTTAGGATAACACGGCCAACTGCCCTGGAAAGATGCGAACCTAGTGGAAAAAGTGCCTCTCTGAAGTGAAATACATACAGACGCCGGCTGCGGATGCAGCCGCAATAACTTCGTCGTCGCGAACTGAACCGCCTGGTTGGACGACTGCTTTTACCCCGGCTTTTAGCAAAAGCTCTAGTCCATCAGCGAATGGGAAGAAGGCGTCACTCGCAGCCACGGTTCCCTTCACTCGAGCTCCGGCTCGGGAAACTGCTATCTCGCAAGAATCGACTCGGTTTACCTGGCCCATTCCAATTCCAACTGATGCGCCGTCCTTGGCCAGCAAGATCGCATTTGATTTCACCGAACGAACAGCACGCCATGCAAACTCAAGATCTGCTCTGGTCTGAGGATCAGCATTGACTCCCGAAACCAACTTCCAGTTATTTCTAGTAAAATCCTCATAACTATCTGTTTCCTGCAAAAGCAATCCACCGGAGACTTGCCTAATCTCAAAAGCTTCCCTGGAGTAGTTTGGCGGTAGCTGCAGTACGCGTAGATACTTCTTTGTCAGAAGAAGTTGTAATGCTTCGAGGTCGTAGCCAGGGGCAATAATCACCTCAGTGAATATGTCAGCGATTTGTTTGGCCATCTCCAAAGTCACGGTTCGGTTGGCAGCAATTACTCCTCCATAAGCAGAAATTGAATCACAAAAATAAGCCTTAGCGTGAGCTTCTGCAATTGGATCTGGGGAGCCGGCTGGTCCAATCGCAATTCCACACGGGTTAGCGTGCTTGATTATGGCAACTGCTGGTTCATTGAAGTCGTAAGCTGTACGAACTGCTGCGTCGGCATCGACGTAATTGTTGTAGGACATTTCTTTGCCACCGAATTGTTTAGCTTGTGCAATTCCAAGAGAGGCCTCTAGTCCATCAACTTTGTAAAGTGCTGCAGACTGATGAGGGTTTTCTCCGTAGCGAAGTACCGAAGCCAGAGAAGCCTGAAATTCAAAAGTCTTCGTAAATCCCGGGTTTTTACTCGGTTCGTCAGTGGATCTTCCAGCCTCCAGTTTCCAAGCCTCGTCGGCTGAAGTGGCCATCCAGTTTGAAACTGCAGTGTCGTATTTAGCCGTGTGGGAAAACGCCAGCAACGCTAGTTCTTGACGTAGCTTGAGGGTTGTTCCCCCCTCTTCCAAGGCGCTAATAATTGTTTGGTACTTGCTAGGTTCCACCACGATCGCCACATTGGCGTGGTTTTTAGCTGATGCCCTAACCATCGCGGGCCCGCCGATGTCAATGTGATCGATAGCTGCCTCCCTTGTTGCCCCGGCGTTAATCGCCTCGACAAACGGATACAGATTCACAACTACCAACTGAAATGGCTCCACCTTCAAATCCTTGAGTTGGCTTTGGTGTGACACCAGGCGAAGATCAGCAAGTAAACCAGCGTGAATTGACGGATGTAAGGTCTTTACTCGACCATCGAGAGTTTCTTCAAATCCTGTGACCTTTGAAACTTCGGTGACTTTGATTCCGGCGTCGGCAATTGTCTTTGCGGTGGAGCCTGTTGAGACAATTTCTACACCGGCAGTGGATAGGGATTTTGCCAGCTCGAGTAATCCCCTCTTGTCGGAGACAGAAATAAGAGCACGCTTGATAGGGATTTTGTCATAGTGGCGGTAATCAGCGGCTTGGTATTTGCTTTCCATAACGTTGCTCTAAATGCTCGCTAGATCGATGCGCTTTTCAGCAACACCGATGATTGTTTGAATTAGCATATCGCGCTCATGCACCTTGATTCGTTCGTGAAGAGTTGCGATATCATCGCCTGGCATCACTGGCACTTTCCTTTGCTCGATGATCGGTCCAGTGTCGACACCCGCATCAACAACATGAATAGTTGCTCCGGTTTCGGTGACCCCTGCAGCTAAAGTGTCGCGGACAGCGTTCGCCCCAGGGAAAAGAGGAAGCATAGAGGCATGAATGTTAATCAAGTTTGGGCTGAAACGGTCAACAAATTTTGCTGGCAGAATTTTCATGAATCCAGCCAGGGCAACAAGATCCGGATTGTATGACTCTACGATCTCCTGCAGTCTTAGACCCCAGCTTTCGCGGTCGGAGAATTTACCGCGCTCGACCACGAAAGTTGGAATCCCGTAAAAGTCAGCATGAGCTAAACCCGCAGCCGCGCCATCAGAACCAACGGCGAGAACACGAACCGGCACCAAGGGATTTTCGATTGTTTTCAACAGGGCAAGTAGGTTCGATCCTGTACCTGAAATCAAGACCACTACCGACAACATGCGGCTAGCTTACTGCTCGTGGTTTTGAGGCGCTTGAGTCAGATGGCCGGGCGCTAAAGAAAGCAGCGAGGGTTGCAACAACGAAGACTTCAACAAAGCTAATCAACATCAAAAGCCAAGGGTTTATGCCGATTTGGCTAAGCCTGCCAGGCCCCGCCCCTCCAGAGGCAAGTAGAGCCAGTAATCCAAGCTGAAGGGAAGTCACCAATGCAATTGAAAGGCCTAATGAAATAGCAGCTGACCACGCTGTTGCAAACTCGAATCTGATCACATCTGCCGAGCGACGAATTGACAAAGTGGCAATAAAGGCTGCGATCAACACAACCGCAATGGCGATCATTCCAAAATCCAGTCTTCCTACAGGTAGTGCTCCAAGTAATGGAACTGCAGGAAGCGGCCCCACTTGAGAACCGAGAGGTGAGATCAACGAACCGGTTCCAATTGAGAAACCGACACCGGTGAACCAAGCTGCACCAAAGATGATTAGGTTCGGTAGCAATGCCAACTGCCCCGCCGTTAGCACTACCGCTCCAAGTATGCTCACCTGAACACTTTCATAGAGTCTTGTGATATCAATCCAACTAAAGCCAATCAGGATTGCAATTACAAAAGCCGAAACCATAAGCAGCATGACTGTTATGGAAGTTCCTGCGCGAAGCGCAGGAGCAATTAGCGAACGAATACTCCAGTGCATCTGAAGGCGAAAATCATTTAGAGCCCTCCGGATTCGATCACGCTCGGGTGCCTGGTCGATTACATCGCCATCAAAAAGCTCATCGGGCTTACCAAAAACTGAACCGAGGAACTGAAAAAAGAAAAATAGGGCAGTAGGGAAAACTACCCCTTGCCAAGTCACTGGATAAATTGCTGGATCAAAAGCAAGCGTGCTTATACCAAGAGATAAGGCTCCAACAACTAAAGTCCCGCCAAGCCACCCGGGCCAGAGTGCCGAGGAAGCAAGGAATCTCTTGCCTGCGGTGTAGTAAAGTCTTGCGAACCAAATGGTCATTCCGAGTGGGATCAGGGCAACTATAAAAGTTGGAACTGCAACGCCTAGGATTTCACCAGCTGGAACTACCAGCCTGGTGCCGTGGGAAAGCAACCAAAAATCTGATGCTGCCCTAAAAACTACGAGCCATTCAACGTTTGCATCATTTTCAAAAAGCCAAACAATCGTCAGTGGCCCCAACAGCACACCTAGCCCGAGTGCCACCCTAATCGCAGCATCGAAGGCTGCGAGGAAAAAAGTCTGTCTCTTATTCACTTAACCAAGTTCTCTATAAAGAACTGATTACCTCGCGCATAAGCGCCGCGGTCTCGCTCGGGGTTTTGCCAACCTTAACGCCGACTGCCTCGAAGGCCTCCTTTTTGGCTTGGGCAGTTCCGGCAGATCCAGAAACAATTGCTCCAGCGTGACCCATGGTCTTACCCTCGGGTGCTGTGAATCCGGCAACGTAAGCCACCACTGGCTTGGTGACGTGATCCTTGATGTAGGCAGCGGCCTTCTCTTCCGAGTCGCCTCCGATTTCACCAATCAAAACAATTGCCTTGGTCTCCGGGTCATTTTGGAAAGCTTCGAGTGCATCAATGTGAGTGGTTCCAATAACCGGGTCACCGCCGATTCCAATTGCGGTAGACATTCCGATATCCCGCAGCTCAAACATCATTTGATAGGTCAGTGTTCCAGATTTAGAAACAAGTCCGATAGGACCAGGGCCTGTGATGTCGCTCGGGGTAATTCCGGCATTGGATTTTCCTGGGCTGATGATTCCAGGGCAGTTCGGGCCAATGATTCGAGTCTTTAGACCTTTGGAAACGTTGTATGCCCAAGCTTCTGCCGAGTCGTGAACTGGAATGCCTTCGGTGATTGCAACTGCAAGTTTGATTTCGGCATCGATTGCTTCAATCATGGCGGCCTTTGCGAAAGCAGGAGGAACAAACATCACGGTAACGTTCGCAGCAGTAGCCTTCATCGCTTCAGCTACGGACCCAAAGATTGGAAGGGTCTTGCCGTCGACCTCAACGGTCTCTCCTGCTTTGCGAGGGTTGACTCCGCCAACGATGTTGGAGCCGCCCTTAAGCATGCGCTGAGTGTGCTTCATACCCTCTGATCCAGTCATACCCTGGACGATGATTTTTGAATTCTGGTCTAGAAAAATTGCCATTAAGTGCTTCCCTACTTGCTTGCTAGCTCAGCTGCTTTATCGGCAGCCTCGTCCATAGTCTCGACAACTGTTACAAGCGGGTGATTTGCATCCGCCAGAATTTTTCTTCCCTCAACAACGTTGTTGCCGTCGAGGCGCACAACCAACGGCTTAGAAGCTTTTGAACCAAGCTTGTCTAAGGCGCCAACTATTCCGTTGGCAACTGCGTCGCAGGCGGTGATTCCACCAAAGACGTTTACAAAAACGCTTTTGACCTGTGGGTCATTCAAGATGACATCGAGTCCGGCAGCCATAACCTCAGCTGAAGCTCCACCTCCGATGTCAAGGAAGTTAGCTGGCTTTACTCCCCCGTGACGAGCCCCTGCATAGGCAACTACGTCTAGGGTGGACATAACCAGTCCGGCACCGTTTCCGATGATGCCAACTTCGCCGTCAAGCTTTACGTAGTTCAAATCCATGGCCTTAGCCTTGGCTTCGAGTGGGTCAAGTGCGTCGCGCTCTAGTGCGTCGCGCTCGTGGCGGAACTCGGCGTTGTCATCGAATGACACCTTTCCATCCAGAGCCAAAATCTTGCCGTCTTCGGTTAGCACCAGCGGGTTTACTTCAACTAGTGTGGTGTCTTCTTTTTTGAACACTTCATAAAGCTTTACAAATATTGGAGCGACCTTGGAAGCTAGTTCATCCTCAAAGCCTCCGGCTTTGGCAATATCCAATGCCTTCGCAAGGTCAATTCCCTTAACTGCGTCAATGGCAATCTTTGCGAGCGCTTCTGGACGCTCCTCGGCTAGCTGCTCAATTTCCATTCCGCCCTCAACAGAGCAAAGCGATAGGAAGGTGCGGTTCGAGCGATCGAGCAAAACCGAGAAGTAAAACTCCTTCGCAATTTTTGCACCCTCGGCGATCATGACGCGCTTGACAACGTGGCCTTTGATATCAAGGCCCAGAATCTTTGCTGCTGCTTCTTTAGCCTCTGCGGGTGAGTGAGCAACCTTGACGCCGCCAGCTTTGCCTCGACCACCGGTTTTCACCTGGGCCTTTACTACAACTGTGCCGCCAATCTTGGCGGCTGCCGCTTCGGCTTGTTCTGGGGTGTCCGCGATTAGGCCCTTTAGGGCAGGAACCTGGTACTTCTCGAAAAGATCGCGTGCTTGATACTCAAATAAATCCAACTGTTATCCCGCTTCGAATTAGAAGAAATGGCCAAGGGCCTTATGCCCTCAAGTTTAGAGCTTTTCGATAGGGGCTATTTTTACCACCAGAGACTTAGTCGAACCCTCATCAAATTTGACCTCGGCGACCTGCTTGGGTCCTTCGCCCCTGGTGGAAACAACTGTCCCCTGTCCATAATCAGCGTGATTGATGCGATCGCCAATTACCAACTGTAAGGAGCTGTTGTCCCTGACCTCTCTTATGGCACCGGCGATCTGGGTCTTGGGTTTCATCGAAGGCGATGGAGTTGATGAGCCCATACCTTTGAACCCGCCGGCAATAAAGCCGCTGGATGCTCGTTGGGCTCCCTCGGTTTGAAGCAGTTCAGGCGGGATATCCCCTAAGAAGCTGCTTGGCAAAAAGGCAGTAGTTGAGCCAAATAGCGTTCTTTGCAAAGCAGAGGTCAAATAGAGCCTGTCTCTTGCGCGAGTCATACCCACATAAAGAAGTCTTCGCTCTTCAGCTACTCCGCCAGGCTCATCGAAGGAACGCAAGTGCGGCAAAGTTCCTTGTTCAAGACCCACAAGGAAAATCACTTCGTATTCCAAGCCCTTGGCGGTGTGCAGTGTCATTAGCGACACGTTTCCAGAGTCATCGTCAATTTCATCGGCCGCAGCAGCCAAAGTGATATCCGCCAAGTACTCGGCGATAGTTGCATCCGGGTTTTGCCTCTGGTATTCAAAGACCTGTCCAATCAGAGCATCGAGGTTATCCACGCGCGCTTCATCCTGCGGATCTCGACTGTCCTCCAGTGCAGCGCGATATCCGGAGAGATTCAACGCCGCCGATAGCACATCAGCAATCTTGGACTCAACCGCCATGGCATCAAGATCATTTAGCAATTTAGAAAAAGCCGTCAGCGAATTCGTGAGCTTGGGACCAAGGCCAAGAGTGTCGGTTCGGCCGATTCCCTGCCGGAATGAAATCTCTTCGCGCCTTGCAAGTTCAGCAATTTTGAGTTCAGTTTTCTCACCGATTCCCCTGGAAGGTTCGTTCAGAATTCTTCTTATGGCTTCATCATCCCGCGGGTTTGCTATCGCCGTTAAATATGCAAGGGCATCTTTGATTTCCTTGCGCTCGTAGAACTTTAGTCCTCCGATAACCGCGTAGGGCACCCGTTGGTTTTTTAGCTCCGCTTCCAAAGAAGGCGATAGGGCGTTTGTGCGATACAAAATCGCCATGTCTCTATAACCAACCGAAGACTGCCGAAGCTCAGATATCTGATCAACAACGTAGGCGGCCTCTGATTTTTCATCAATACCGGTGAAGGAGATGATCTTTTCTCCATCGCCCGCGTCGGTCCAGAGGTTTTTTTCAGGACGATCAAAGTTCTTGGAAATCACTGCGTTGGCAGCGGAAAGGATGTTCTGGGTGGAGCGATAGTTTTGCTCGAGCAAGATCGTGGTTGAGCCTGGGAAATCCTTGGCGAATTCTGCGATGTTTCGCATGTCCGCTCCGCGGAAGGCATAGATCGACTGATCCGAGTCGCCCACCACGGTGATTGCGGAGGGGCCCGGCAGTTCCCCCGTCGAAGGGTCAGGCTCATTGTGGGCATCAGCAATGGGCTTGGTGAGCTCCCGGATCAGCGAGTACTGGGCGTGGTTGGTGTCCTGATACTCATCAACCAGGATCTGCCTAAAGCGCCTCTGGTACTGAGCTGCGATGTTGGGAAAAGAGCGGAATAGGTAGACCGTTTCTGCGATTAGGTCGTCAAAGTCAAAGGCGTTGTTTTTGCGAAGCTCTGCTGCGTATCGAGTAAATATCTCGGCGATGGCTCGGTCCTTCGGATTGGTCGAGTCAATCATGGAGTAGAAATCTTCGGAGTCCTTGAGCTCATTTTTGGCGTTTGAAATTCTCGCGGCAACGCTCTGGGGCTTGAGCCCCTCAATGTCGCTGCCTGATTCGCGAATCAGACGCTTGATTAGAGCCCTGGTATCTCCGGTGTCATAGACAGTGAAGTTTGAGTCATGACCGAGTAGGCCTGCCTCCCGGCGAAGAATTTGTAAGCAAGCGGAGTGGAATGTTTTGATCCACATTCCATCTGCAACGCTTCCAAGCAACGCATGAACTCGTTCTTTCATTTCGTTGGCGGCTTTGTTTGTGAAAGTAATTGCAAGAATCTGGGAAGGCCAGGCTTCTTTGTTATCTAACAGGTGCGCGATGCGGTGAGTAAGAACTTTAGTTTTTCCAGAACCTGCTCCCGCAACGATTAAAAGCCCCGGGCCACGGTGAACAACCGCAGCAACCTGCTGCGGGTTTAGCTCTTCAAGTAGATTCTGGTTCATGACCTGCCTAGCCTAGGCGGTGCCATCGACAATGCTGCGCAAAAGATCGGGCTGATCAACGAAGATGCCATCCAGTCCAGCCAGCGCAACTTTTGCAAAGTAGTCATCAACACTTTGAGTTGCGTCTTCAGCCTTAAGAGTCCAGCCGAACACCTCTAGCCCAATTTCTTTGGCAAGCTCAATCGAACCATTCGAGACTGTGTAACTGCCCAATTCGTCCTCATCGAATAACAGTGCCAAATCAAGACTGACGCCATTAAAGTCGTTTGTGATCTGCTCTAGATACCTTCTCGTCAAAGTTGTTTCGCCATCTGGAAGTCTGTCCTTCTCGGTTAGAAAGACATACTTTTTATCCGCACCGCATGCTGCTTTTAGTAGCAACATCATCTCGTAGTCGAAGCTCTCAAGGACAATCTTGATTCCCCGCTCTTTCCAGTTGGACTCGTCCAGCTTGCGGCTCACGGTCCCTGCTATATCCATACCTTTCCTGGTGAAATGCATGCCGTGCTTTACCTCTATAACTAGGGTTTTTCTTTCCATAAAAGGTGCGGCAAGTAGCTGATCGATGGTGGGAATCTTGAACTGACCATCAAACTTGGCACTGCCAGGCCTATCTTCCGGCAGGCGTTCTATGGCCCGAACCGCCTCCAGTTCAGCTAAATCGAAGTCTTCGCTAAAGAATCCATTCTCGGTAATGCCGTCGGAGTAGCCAGCGCGGGACCGCTCGGCAAACTGCGGATGAGACTCGATATCGGTTGTCCCGTTCAGCCAATTTTCATGTCTGAGAATAAGTTCGCCATCTCTGGTTGGAACTAGATCGCACTCAACTCCGTCTGCGCCCTGGGCTATTGCTAGCTCAAATGCTTCCATCGTGTTTTCTGGACGATAGCCACACGCACCGCGGTGACCTAGAACAAGCGGGCGCAAGAAGCTACTCCCATTCAATAGTGCCGGGAGGTTTTGATGTCACATCGAGAACCACACGGTTGACACCCTCGACCTCATTTGTGATTCGGTTAGAAATTCTTGCAAGCACGTCGTAGTCGAGTCTGGTCCAATCCGCAGTCATCGCGTCTTCACTCGAAACTGGACGCAAAACAATTGGGTGTCCGTAGCTTCGGCCATCACCTTGAACACCTACGGAACGAACATCGGCCAAAAGTACAACCGGGCACTGCCAGATCTGCGCATCTAAGCCAGCGGCTGTTAGCTCTTCTCGAACGATGGCATCTGCTTTTCTAAGCAAGTCAAGTCGATCTTTTGTAATTTCACCAACGATTCGAATTCCAAGACCAGGCCCAGGAAATGGCTGACGCTGAACAATCTCTGCCGGTAGACCAAGCTCTTTGCCAATGGCGCGAACCTCGTCTTTGAAAAGTGTACGAAGTGGTTCAACAAGTTCAAACTGCAGATCCTCCGGCAATCCCCCTACGTTGTGATGGGATTTGATTCCTGCGGTGACTCCGCCACCGGATTCAACTACATCTGGATACAAAGTCCCTTGAACTAAGAACTTGATTGGTCGGTTATCGGCCTTGGCCTCGGCAATTAGCTCAGCCTGGGCCTGTTCGAAAGTTCTTATGAATTCTCTGCCGATAATCTTTCGCTTGGTTTCAGGATCGGATACCCCGCTAAGGGCGGAAAGGAATTTCTCCTCAGCGTTCACGGTGACTAGGCGAATCCCCGTAGCTGCAACGTAGTCGCGCTGAACCTGCTGAGCCTCACCCTCGCGAAGTAGACCGTGATCGACAAACACTGCAACCAACTGATCCCCCACGGCTTTATGAACTAGGGCTGCCGCAACCGCTGAATCCACTCCGCCGGAGAGCCCACAAATCACCCGATCGGAGCCAACCTGGGCCTTGATCTTGGCTACCTGTTCAGCAATGACGTTGCCAGAATTCCAATCAGCTGGAATGCCTGCTGCTTTATGTAAGAAATTTTCCAGAACGTTCTGGCCGAATTGTGAGTGCTTGACTTCTGGATGCCACTGCACGCCGTAAATCTTTTTATCACTTGATGCAAATGCTGCGACCGGAGTGGTGTCAGTCGAAGCTAAAACTTCAAAGCCTGCAGGGGCTTTCATCACTTGATCGCCATGGCTCATCCAACAAGTTTGCGAATTTGGCTGACCGGCAAGAATCTCTCCGGCTGCAGAAACTTTCAAATCAGTTGCACCGTATTCGCGCTTGCCGGTTTTATCGACTTGTCCGCCGAGCAAGGAAGCGAGAATTTGAAATCCATAACAAATACCAAGTACCGGAATTCCAAGTTCAAGAATCTTAGGATCAAGCTGTGGTGAACCTTCTTCGTAAACACTTGATGGCCCACCGGACAAAATAATTGCCAAAGGATCTTTGGCTTTGATTTGTTCGGCGGTAAGAGTGTGGTGAACTATTTCTGAGTAGACACCAGCTTCGCGGACTCGGCGAGCAATCAACTGTGCATACTGTGCACCGAAGTCAACTACCAGTACCGGGCGGTTAATTTCTCCCGTCCCATCCTGCAGCTCGCATTTGCTCGGTTGCTATTTTGGCGTAGCGACGTTCGGTGTAGAAGGACAGGAACGGCACAATGCCACCGGCTGCAATAAACAAGAACCTAGAAAAACTCCAACGCATCAAGGTCCACATTCTAAAATCGGCGAACAAATACAAAACGTATAGCCAGCCGTGGACCACCAAAATGCCAACGGTTAGATTGAGTCCGGTTTCTGGAAGACCTTGGCCTTCGTTTACGTAAGGCTCCAAGCTCAAAAATCCATTTGGACCGAAGGCCCAAAGCTCGAATCCATTGAGGGCCCCGAAACTGACATTCTCCAGACGACGAAGTCCCCAGGTGAGCATAAGAAGAAGTAAGAAACCTCCAGTAATAAAGGAGGAGGCCTTGAAAAGCTTGAGCGCCTTGGCAATCGCGGGCAAAGAAGCGGGATCTAAAGGCCTGGGCATGCCTCAAGTTTACTGGCTTGGGAGCACGACAACTTTGATGGCCTCACCCGATAGAACAGCCTCGATGCCCTTTTGGACATCAGCTAATCCAACCCGAGTGGTAATCAAATCTGCGACCTTGACCTTGCCTGAGGCAATCAGAGCAAGAGCCTGACGGTTATGAGAAGGCGATGAACCATTGGCACCCATGAGCATTAGTTCTTTGTAGTGCACCAGGTTTGAATCTGCTGAAATCATCGGCTTGTCTTTTGGTAGTCCCCCGAAAAAGCTAATTCTTCCCCCCGGTCGAGCCATCTCGATGGCCTGCTCTTGAGCCTGGCCCGAAGGGGCTGCGGTGATTATTACCGAGGGTCCCTTGCCGTCGGTTTCTGCCTTGATTATCTCCGCTAAGTTTTCCGTGGACATATCTATCGCACGATCTGGTCTCACAACATCCGCAGAAAGTTTCAACCGTCCGCCGTTGATATCAGCAAGGAAAACTTTCTTGGCTCCAAGCGCACGGGCAAGCCGAACGTGAAGGCAACCGATGGGACCAGCTCCCATCACAAGTACTTCGTCGCCTTCACCGACGCGAACTAGTTCCTGAGCATTTAGCACACAGGCCAATGGTTCAACTACCGATGCTTCTTCGTAGGTGACGCCCTCAGGAATATGGTTTAGTCCGTCAACGCGAATAACTTCGTTAGGCACAATCATGTACTCGGCAAAGCCACCTGGGAATTGGTATCCCATGGAAAGTTGGTTGGGGCAAATTGTCATTGTTCCGGCCTGGCATGCCCAGCAGGTACCGCAGGGAATAGCGGCGATGACTTGAACGCGATCGCCTACCTTCACGGAATTCACGCCGGCACCAACTGAAACTACTTCGCCGGCTATCTCGTGTCCGATGATTTGTGGTGGGGTAAGTCTTGGATGTCCGTGGTTATAGATTTTGGCATCAGTACCGCAGGTAGCGCAGGCGTGGATGCGAAGCTTTACTTCGTTAGCGCCAGCTTCTGGTTCTGGGACCTCTTCAACCTTTAGATCCTGAGCCCCGCGGTAGATTGCTGCCTTCACGTTTGTTGTTGCCTTTCTAGAGATTGATTAGTTCAAGTAGTTCTGCGGTTGAAGCGCTCTCCATGAGGGCTTGATACGAGCTAGGTTCCAGAAGCTTTTCAGCTAGATTTCCCAGTAGCTCTCCGTGCTCGTCCCCCTTGGCGGCAATTCCAATACAGAGCTTTACTTCCTCGCCATCCCAGTCAACTGGCTCCGAAAATCGAACAAATACCAGTTGAGCGAAGTTGACGTACTGCCTTGATGAGTCGGTGCCGTGGGGAAGAGATACCCCTTCACCCATATAGGAAGACATGATGTTCTCTCGCTCCCACATCGCATCGATATATCCACTCTCCACGGCCCCGAGGCTGTGAAGTAGTTCTCCGCACAGACGTACGGCCTCCTCTCGCGAGGAGGCCGCAGCGCCTAAGCGAATTCCGGCCAACTGTAAAAAGTTAGTCATCCGAAATGGTGTCGCCATTTAAAATGGCATCTACAACACCTTGGATGCGTGGATCACCCAGAAACATGTCAAACACCACAACTGGGGTGTCTGGCATGGCCTGCTTGGCGCGCTGTCCCAAGCCGCGGTGACAAAGCACCACGTCCGGATCGGCATCATCCAATTGGTTCACCGGTGAATGTGAGACCTCTACTCCATGGGCTTTTAGCTGCTTTGCCAATTGCTTGGCAATCATCACGCTAGAGCCCATGCCAGCTTCACACGCCACCACTAACTTTTTTACTTTTGCTCCGGAAATTGAAGACATGGCTTTTACTAGCCCCTCTTCATCTTCTTTGAGGCAGCTGTTGCTCCGGCTAGGTCAGCGTAGTCATCCTGAGCACCGGTCTTTAGAAGTACCCATCCAACTGCGAATGAAGCACTAGCTGCAAGAACGATACCTAGCAGAACTCCAACGTGGTTTCCTGGAGGGGTAACTGCAAGCCAAGCAAAGATCGAACCTGGTGATGGTGTTGCTACCAGTCCCGCTCCTGTGACCATGAAGGTTCCAACACCGGTGGCTCCACCAGCGATTGCAGCTAGGATCATCTTTGGCTTTAGCAGTACGTATGGGAAGTAGATCTCGTGGATTCCACCAAGGAAGTGGATCACGATTGCTCCCGGTACAGAACCGCGAAGAACCTTAGGACCTGCTAGCCAGAAGGCAAGCAAGATACCAAGACCAGGACCTGGGTTGGTCTCGATCATAAACGCGATTGACTTGCCAGTTTCTGCAGCTTCTGCAACACCCAACGGAGCCAAAACTCCGAAGTTGATGGCGTTGTTCAGGAACAGTACCTTGGCAGGCTCAACGAGGAGAGAAACCAGTGGCAATAGCGAGCTATCCACTAGGAACTTCACTCCTGCGCCCAAGGTGTCGGAGATTGCGGTCACGGCTGGGCCGATTCCGTAGTATCCACCGATAGCCAGTAGCATTCCGGAGATTCCAAGGCTGAAGTTTCCAATCAGCATCTCGAAACCAGCAGGAGTTACTGGGTCTAGAACGTCGTCAATCTTCTTTAGAACCCATGCAGCCAAAGGACCCATAAGCATGGCTCCAAGGAACATAGGAATGGTGGAACCAACGATTACACCCACGGTTGCAACAGCACCGATAACGGCACCGCGCTGACCATGAACCATACGACCACCGGTGTAGGCAATCAGAATTGGAAGAAGGTTGATAATCATTGGGCCAACCATGGCGGAAAGTTGCTCGTTAGGCATCCATCCGGTTGGGATAAACAGGGCTGTTAGCAAACCCCAGGCGATGAATGCTCCAATGTTTGGAATCACCATACCTGCAAGGTTTCCACCTAGCTTCTGGACTGATGCACGCCACCCGGTGTGTGTGCCAGCTCCGCTTGGAATGTAACTACTCATTTAGTCGACTACCTCTCTGTAGCTATTTAGGTTGAGTTTCACTCATAACAAAGATCTCGACCGAAACAAATACTCTTCCGGCTTCTACCTTTGTTCCCTCGAGTGCAGCTGCACTCGAAGTTTTTTTGACGGTTGTAATCATGCGAGTACAACCTCAATTCCTTTTTCAGTCAGCGCATCAACGTGCGCTGGGTCCGCATCGACATCTGTGACCAGACGGTCGATACTTTCAAAACCGGCAAAAATGGCCGAGTAGCTCGATCCAAACTTTGAGTTGTCTGCAAGCACGATTGTCTCGGTGGCGTTCTTAATCATCTTTCGCTTAACTGCAGCTTCGTCTGGATCGACGGTTGAAAAACCGGAGTCCAAATCGATTCCGTTTGCACCCAAGAATGCAATTTGTGCTTTGTAAGTTCTGAGGTCTTCAACAGTCTTTGAGCCAACTGCACTTAGTGTGGTCGGTCGAACTCTTCCGCTCAAGAAGAAAACTGGCGTGGTGGATTGTCCGATTTGACTTGCGAGAGTAATTGAATTTGTGACAACCATAAGCTGTGGTCGGTTCCGAAGAAACTCGCCCAAGAATTCTGTTGTGGTGCCACCGTCTACAAATATGCAACCTTCTTCAGGAATGTATTGCGAAGCAATTTGCGCGATGCGAAGTTTCTGTTCAGGGTTTCTACCCTGGCGCTCTGGAAAAGTAAATTCGTGTGAATAGCGGCTGGCTGCTATTGCTCCACCGTGGACTCGACGAAGCAAACCTCTGCGCTGTAAAACATCTAGATCACGTCGAACAGTTTCAACAGCAACGTGAAGTTTTCCAGCCGCAGCGAGCGCATCAATTCGCCCATCGAGCTTTGACCACTCGATTAGCTGCATGCGACGTTCTTCTGCGAGCATCTGCATCCTGTCCGAATCTGCCTGTTTCTGTTGCTTTATGACTGATTTCCAGACAAAGTAGCAGATTTTTCGGGCTATTTTCGCCAAACAGGCGATTTCGGGCTAAAAAAGTCGAAAAATTAGGCAGTAGTTTTTGTGGATTCCCGCAGTCTCTGGACCTGAACCAGCCGCCACCACAAAAACACTGCAAAAACCCCAAAAAGAACCCATTCCCCGGCGTAGAAAAGGGTGAGCCAGTTGATGGTTGTTCCTTGCTTCTGGACAGGCAAGCTAATCGGATCTAGCCCCAAACCAGGCTCAGCATCAAGAGCTAGAAAACCGGCAAAGCTTTCGACCTTCTCGCTCGAGTAAAGATTCACCAGCTGGGCTAGGGACAGTGACCCAAGCAAATATGGCTTTGACTCATCTGGCAATTCAACTGGGGCTTCGGTCTGTAAATACCTACCGGTGGATTCTAAGAATGCCTGCGGGAGCATCGAAGATTGCAGTTCTTCTCTTGCTGCTTCAATTGATTCGAGGCTTTCGGAAAAACCTATGGCAACCGTGAGTGATCCGGTTGTGTCGTTGTCGGCTAGCAGGGCTCCGGAATTTGCAATCAACCAGTATCCAGAAACAATTTCGTCGCCAGATTGCTGCAACCGATTAGAAACTATGTAAACGTTTGATTGATCAAGCATGATATTGGCAGAAACCAAAACGTTGGCAGCCTCAATTGTGAGTGCAGCTCCAGGAGTTGCTACCTGGTTTAGAACAAAGACCTGTTCGTTTTGGGCGGCGGGTTCCACAACTGTAAAAGTGCGATCTAGTTGCCACTGTCCCAGCAGTGCAAACACTGCCGCCGAGGCCAAAGCAATAAGTAATCCGAAAATCCACTTAGGTCTTCTCGCCACCGAAAAGAAAGTTGGCTTAGTCATTAGCTCTTATGATATGGAGCCAGCACAACTTCAACTCGCTGGAATTCCTTTAGGTCTGAGTAGCCGGTGGTTGCCATCGAACGAGCGAGAGCTCCAACGATGTTTGTCACACCGTCTGAAGAAGTTGATGGGCCGGTAAGGATTTGCTCAAGGCTTCCATTTTGTCCAACCTGAACTCGGTTTCCGCGTGGCAGCTCCTGGTGGTAGGCCTCTGCACCCCAATGCCAACCGCGACCAGGAGCATCTTTGCTCCTTGCAAGAATTGAACCGATCATCACAGCGTCTGCTCCGCAGGCAATTGCCTTGACTATATCTCCCGAGGTACCAAGCCCACCGTCAGCAATTACGTGCACGTACCGGCCTCCAGACTCGTCCATGTAGTCGCGCCTAGCTCCTGCCACATCAGCTACGGCGGTAGCCATAGGGGCGTGGATGCCAAGTACGGCGCGGGTTGTGGTTGCAGCTCCGCCTCCAAAGCCAACCAGCACGCCAGCCGCACCGGTTCGCATCAAGTGAAGGGCGGCGGTGTAGTTAGCTACCCCGCCAACAATTACTGGAACATCTAGCTCGTAGATGAACTTCTTCAAATTCAACGGCTCGTTATCTTTTGCAACGTGCTCGGCAGAAACAGTAGTTCCGCGAATCACAAAGATATCAACACCGGCGTTTAGAACGACGTCTGCAAACTGAGCGGTGCGCTGCGGAGAAAGTGCTCCCGCAACAACTCCTCCTCCAGCACGAATCTGGGCGATGCGATCGCGAATCAATTCAGGCTTGATTGGCTCTGAGTAGATTTGCTGCATGCGGCTAGTTGCATCAACATCTGAAAGTTTTGAAATTTCCTCAAGGAGTTTTTCTGGGTTGTCGTATCTAGTCCAAAGCCCCTCAAGATCTAGTACTCCTAGACCTCCGAGCTTTCCCATTTCAATTGCGGTGGTCGGTGAAACAACAGAGTCTACTGGCGCTGCCAAGATTGGCATCTTGAATTCGTAAGCATCGATTGACCAAGCAGTTGATACGTCATTAGGATCGCGAGTTCTTCTGGTTGGAACTATTGCAACATCGTCGAAGGCGTAAGCGCGCTTGGCGCGCTTGTTTCTTCCAATTTCAATTTCAGTCATAGATTTTTTCCTAGCGAGTGCCGTAGTTTGGAGCCTCGATGGTCATCTGAACATCGTGAGGGTGAGACTCCTTAAGTCCTGCTGCGGTGATGCGAACAAACTTGCCCTTGAGCTGTAGCTCAGCTATGGTTTCTCCACCGACGTAGCCCATCGAGGCACGAAGGCCTCCAATTAGCTGATGGGTCACAGAAGCAACCGAGCCGCGGTAAGGAACCCGTCCTTCGATGCCTTCAGGAACCAGCTTGTCTTCGCGGAGCACGTCGTCTTGGAAGTAGCGGTCTTTTGAGTAGCTTCGGGCTTCGCCTCTGGACTGCATGGCACCGAGGGAACCCATGCCGCGGTAGGTCTTGTACTGCTTGCCGCCAACAAAGGTGATCTCTCCTGGTGCTTCATCGGTACCGGCCAATAGAGAGCCAAGCATCACGGCGTTGGCGCCGGCAACCAGGGCTTTTGGAATGTCTCCCGAGTACTGCAATCCGCCGTCGGCAATGATTGGTACCCCAGCTGGCTTGCAAGCAAGGCTTGCCTGGTAAACGGCAGTGATTTGTGGCACGCCGACACCTGCAACAACACGAGTGGTGCAAATAGATCCAGGCCCTACTCCAACCTTGACGCCATCTGCTCCAGCATCAACCAAAGCTTGTGCACCTTCTCGAGTTGCAATGTTTCCACCAATGATGTCTACGTTTTTTGCGAATGGTTCTGCCTTGAGCTTTGCAACCATTTCCAAAACGGCTTTGTTGTGACCGTGAGCGGTGTCAACCACCAAAATATCTACGCCGGCATCAACTAGTGCCATTGATCTTTCCCAGGCGTCTTGGCCAACTCCAACAGCTGCTGCAACTAACAATCTTCCGCTTGAGTCTTTTGATGCCATCGGGTATTTCTCGCTCTTGTCAAAATCTTTTACGGTGATGAGTCCGCTTAGCTTTCCTGCGTCGTCAACTAAAGGAAGTTTTTCGATTCGGTGCTGGGCAAAAATAGCAATTGCGTTTTCTGGTCTGATGCCAACCGGAGCGGTGATCAGCGGCATCGGGGTCATCACATCTTTGACCAAGGTGGTGGTTCGTTGAACATCGAGAACAAAGCGCATGTCGCGGTTTGTCACAATTCCAAGAAGAAGCCCATCTTCATCAATAACCGGAAGACCCGAGACTCTAAATGTTCGGCAGAGGTCATCAACTTCTTGGATGGTGGCCAAAGGTCCAATGGTGACCGGGTGGGTGATCATTCCAGCTTCAGACCTCTTTACTAGGTCAACCTGGGCAGCCTGGTTCTCAAGAGATAGGTTTCTGTGAACAACGCCAATGCCTCCCTGACGGGCCATGGCAATAGCCAATCTGGCCTCAGTGACGGTATCCATGGCCGAGGAAAGCAACGGGATGTTGATTTCTACCCTTTTTGTGAGCCTGGTGCGGGTTGAAACCTGGGAGGGAACCACATCTGATTCACCTGGCAAAAGCAAGACATCGTCGTAGGTCAGGCCCACTAGGCCAAAGGGGTCAGTCTGAGCCATGATTTGAGCCTGCCTTGATGCGTATAAAGAGGTAAAGACTAAGTCTAGGTTTTTAAGACTACTAAAGACAGTGGTAATGTTGGAAAAACCTTGGAAAGACAAGGTTTGCAAGCGATGGGCACCGATGCCTAGAAATGACCTGGAGGCACTTTGACCCTCTCTAAAAGCCAAACCGGTTCCAAATACTGGATTCAAATTGGTCTTCTGACGACCGCTTTGACCTTGATTTTCGGCGGCCTGTTCTCAACTAGCGCCCTAGCTGATGAGGTTGGCGCGGATCTTCCATACAAGGTACAAGGAAACGTCAAGAACGAAGGAATTGCCCTCGAGGGAGTTCGCATCGTTGTTGCCGGAGGTGGCTACACAGCCGAGACAGTAACCGACGCCGAAGGTAAGTGGCTAATTGGCGTTCCAGAAAAAGCCGGCTACAGCGTAAGCCTTGACCAGAGCTCTCTTCCTGAGGGAATTGCAGTGGTCGAAGAAGGAGGCGCCGAACAGTCAGTTGAGATTGGTCCATCCGGAGTCGTGACAAAGAACTTCTTCATCGGTGCAGGTGAGCGAATAGTTGTGAGCATGTTGGATCAAGTGATAGCCCGAATCGTCTACGGGTTGAACTTTGGTTTGATGCTTGGTTTGGCATCAGTTGGGCTCTCCCTGGTGTTTGGAACCACCGGACTATCAAACTTTGCTCACGCCGAAATGGTGACCTTCGGAGCTTTGGCTGCGTTTTTTGTAACCAGCGTCCTTGACTTACCAATTTGGATTGCGATACCGGTAGCTGTAGTGCTCAGCGGTGCGATGGGTTGGGGTCTGGACTCGGGTCTGTGGCGACCGCTTAGGCGTCGCGGGCTAGGCCTTGTCCAGCTGATGATTGTCTCGATTGGACTGTCACTTGCAGCAAGGTACGTATTCCAATTCTTCGCCAGTGGAGGCACCACTCAGCTTCCTGGCTTTGACTCTCCTAAGATAAAACTCTTTGGAGCAACCGCCTTGAGTGTTATTGACATCGCAAGCATGGTTCTTAGCCTTGTGGTAATCATCGCCTTCGCGTGGTGGCTAATGAAATCGCAAACCGGTAAGGCAACCCGAGCAATCTCCGACAACCCTGATTTGGCAGCTGCCTCAGGTATCGACGTGGACCGCGTTATCCGAACAGTTTGGATTATTGCCGCAGCGCTAGCTGGTCTTTCGGGCGTGCTTTGGGCATACTTCCGCCCAGGCATCAAGTGGGACATGGGTGCCCAGATCTTGCTACTTATCTTCGCCGCTGTGACTTTGGGAGGGCTTGGAACCGCTTTTGGTGCCTTGCTTGGCTCACTTGTAGTTGGTTTGTTGGTCGAGGTATCGAGCTTGGTGATTCCATCGGATCTGAAGTATGTAGGAGCATTGGTCGTTTTGATCGTGATCTTGCTTGTCAGACCACAAGGAATCCTCGGTCGAAAAGAACGAATAGGTTAGGGAAGAACTCATGGACTGGTTAGCAATTCTAAACAACACAGCTCAGAGCCTGCTGAGCCCAGCCACCATGGCCTTTGCCTTGGCAGCATTAGGGCTTGCGATGCACTTTGGATTCGCAGGACTTCTAAACTTCGGTATCGCCGGATACATGGCCATTGGTGCCTACGGATACGCGATTTCGGTTTTGGTTTTTGGCTTCGAGTGGTGGCAGGGCATCTTGGTCAGCCTTGTTGCTTCAGTTATCTTCTCTCTGATTCTTGGTATTCCTACCCTGCGTCTTCGCGGTGACTACCTGGCTATCGTGACCATTGCAGCTGCCGAGATTCTTAGACTGCTATTTCTAACTACAGCATTTGGAGATATCACCGGAGGGGCCGACGGTCTTTCCGGATACCACAACAGTTTTAGGGCAGCCAACCCGTTCCCTGAAGCTGACTATGGATTTGGGCCTTGGACCTACAACAGTGTCGAGCTCTGGGTACTGGTTCTAGGACTGCTTGCCCTCGTTGCTTGTGTCTTTGTTCTGCTTCTTCTTATGAAGAGTCCTTGGGGTCGAGTCATCAAGGCTATTCGAGAAGACGAAGATGCCGTCCGCGCTTTGGGTAAGAACGTTTTTGCCTACAAGATGCAAGCACTGATTATTGGAGGTATCTTCGGGTCTCTCGGTGGTGTCATTTACGCCTTACCTTCTTCGATCAACCCGGGTGTTTACGTGACCTCACTGACCTTCTTCGTTTGGACAGCCCTGTTGCTTGGAGGAGCGGCGACCGTGTTTGGTCCGGTTCTTGGAGCCGTGCTCTTCTGGGTGCTCCAGTCCTTCCTATCCAACGTGCTTCCTGAGCTAGTTACCAGCGGAGTCCTGCCGTTCATCAGCAGCATTCAGGCCTCAACCATCAGGTTCATCTTGGTAGGAGTTGGTCTGATGCTGCTTGTTATCTACCGTCCTCAGGGAATCCTGGGCGATAAGAAGGAGCTGACTTTTGTCAAGTAGCGCAAAAATCCCAGGCAAGCCTGCGTCAAAAACCACAGGCCTACACATCGGTGAGATACGCCCCGGCGTTTCAAAGGTCGACCCAATCGTCACAATCGACGGGGTATCTCGTCGCTTCGGCGGGCTTACCGCCGTTGACGTTGAGCACCTTGAAATCCCGCGCGGTGCAATCACCGCGCTGATCGGTCCAAACGGTGCCGGTAAGACCACACTGTTCAACCTTCTAACTGGCTTCGACAAGCCAGACACCGGAAGCTGGTCATTTGCAGGAAAGTCTTTAGCTGGAATTCCGGCTTTCAAGGTTGCCCAGATGGGACAGGTCCGCACCTTCCAGCTGACCAAGGCTCTTAGCTTGCTGACTGTTTTGGAAAACATGAAGCTCGGGGCTAAGGACCAGCGTGGAGAGAAGCTTCTGTATTCACTTTTCTCTTTCCTTTGGAAGGTAAAGGAAGTGGAGATTGAGGCCAAGGCTATGGAGCTACTAAAGCGCTTCAAGCTAGATGCTAAAAAGGATGATTTCGCGGCTAGCTTGTCTGGTGGACAGCGCAAGCTTCTGGAAATGGCCAGAGCGCTAATGACTGATCCAGTTCTTGTGATGCTCGATGAGCCGATGGCAGGAGTAAACCCAGCGTTGACTCAGTCACTTCTGGAGCACGTGCTTGGCCTGAAAGAACAAGGTATGACAGTTTTGTTTGTTGAGCACGACATGCACATGGTTCGTCACATCGCCGACTGGGTAATCGTTATGGCCGAGGGCCGAGTAGTTGCCGAAGGTCCTGCCGAAGAGGTTATGAAAAACCCTGCCGTAATCGACGCTTACCTCGGTTCTCACCAAGACACCGACCTTGGAACAATCACCGGTCGAATCACACTTCCAAAGGGAAAGAAGTAAGCCATGGCATCCACCCCAGTTATTGAAACTAAGGGCCTAGTCGCCGGCTACCTGCCGGGGGTAAACATTTTGAACGGTGCTAACTTCTTTGCCAACCAGGGCGAGCTTGTTGGAATTATCGGCCCTAACGGTGCCGGTAAATCAACCCTGCTAAAGGCAATATTTGGACTGCTCAAGGTTCGCGAAGGAGAGATCCTTCTAAACGGTGAGTCAATTGCCAACCTCAAGGCCAATCAGCTAGTTGCCAAGGGCATTGGTTTTGTTCCTCAAAACAACAATGTTTTTCCTTCGCTAACTATTGAAGAAAACCTTCAGATGGGTTTGTTCCAGAAGCCAAAGGACTACTCTGAGCGCCTTGAGTTTGTAACTGGCATCTTTGCTGAACTAGGCAAAAGACTCAAGCAGCGCGCTGGATCACTATCCGGTGGTGAGCGTCAGATGGTTGCAATGAGCCGAGCTCTAATGATGGGCCCAGAGGTTCTGCTACTGGATGAGCCATCAGCCGGCCTGTCCCCGGTTCGGCAGGATGAGGCTTTCCTTCGAGTATCTGAAATCAACAAGGCAGGCGTGACAACAATCATGGTTGAGCAAAACGCTCGTCGTTGCCTCCAGATCTCAGATCGTGCTTACGTTCTAGATCAGGGTAAGGATGCTGTTGTTGGAACCGGCCGTGAGCTCCTATCCGATCCAAAGGTAATCGGATTGTACCTAGGAACACTAGGCGAGTAGCAAATCTAACCAATTGAAAAACCCCCGGGATTGCTCCCGGGGGTTTCTACTTTTTTTACTTAGTGTTAGTTCTTTACGGCAGTGATCTTGTTGTCGTCCCCGTAGATTGAGATAAGGATGTTACCCTGTGTTGGGTCTCCATACTCGTCAAATGTTACTGGGCTTGAGATACCGTCGTAGTCAGCTACGCCGCCACCGATAATGATGTCAGCACACTCAGCAAAGCTGGTGCACTTGGTACCTGAACCGGAACCTCCAGAAACTTCCTGAAGCTTGCCAGCCATTAGAACACCATTGGTCGAGTCAGCTGCAAGAGCTGCTAGAGCAATTAGAACTACTGCGTCGTATGATTCTGGACCGTATAGGTAGGAGTCCAACTTGGCGTTGCCTTCAGCAACCCAGTTGTCGTCCATCCTGGTTAGGAAGTCCATGATTGTGTCTGGGTCTAGACCTGGGGCAGTACCCTTAGCACCGGTTAGGGTGCCAGGCTCAAATACCTCAGAGTAGTCAGCTAGGTTACCGTCAACGAAGTAGATTTTCTCCTTCGGGAACTGGCTTACTAGTGCAGGCACAATTGTCTTTGCCTCATCGAAGGTGATCAGAACGATAGCGTCTGGGCTAGCTGCCAACGCTTCAGAAATCTGAGCGCTGAAGTTAGTGTCACCTGGGTTGAATACAGGAGCAGCTACGATGCTTCCGCCAGCAGCCTCAAATGATGCCTGAGTTGCGTCGCGAAGACCAGTTCCGTATGCGTCGTTTAGAACGATCATTGCGGCAGTCTGGTGGCCATCGGCAGCCATTAGGTTTCCTAGAACTTCACCCTGAAGTAGGTCAGAAGGAGCTGTACGGAAGTAAAGTCCCTTGTCGTCGTATGTGGTCAGGGTTGGTGAAGTGTTAGCTGGTGAGAACTGTAGTACTCCAGCGCCAACAACCTGGTCGATGAAAGCTAGAGATGTACCAGAAGATGCAGCTCCAATGATGGCCTTAACGCCAGCGCTTAGAAGACGAGGAATCTCGGTTTCGTAAGCTTTGTTGTCTAGGTCACCTGAGTCACCCCACTCAACTGTTAGGTTGATGCCCTTGGCAGCTTCGTTGATGTCCTTCAAAGCAAGTGCAACACCGGCTTCTTCCGGTGGGCCTAGGAATGCAAGGCTTCCGGTCTGTGGAAGTGCTGTACCGATCAACAGATTAAGGTTGCCGTCTGCATCGCGGCCCTCATCTGCTGTACCTGCGGCGCAACCAGAAAGAACCAAAGCAGAAGCAGCAAGGATCGCTACTGCTGTTGCAGTCTTCTTGTTACGGCGCGAGAATGAAAATGAACTCATTTTGCTCCTTATATATAATGGATTGGAAGCTCAGCAATACTGAAGCTGGCCTCACACTCTCAAGTGTAGTTTGAAGGTTGTCAAATGCACCCTCTAGATTCGGGCGCGGTGGGCCCACAGCCAATCCAACAGGGCGGAATTCGCACTATTTGTCAAAAAAGAGACCCTATTTCGCAGTAAATAGGCCCTATTTCCGCGGATTCCGTAGATTTTTTGGGCTAATCTGCCAAAGGTAACAATTAGGTTTCGGAATCTGGCCCTTGCCGGCCCTCAAGACACCGGGGCTACGAACTTGGAACGGTTCCGTAATTGCCTGAGGGCATCAAAGGACAGAATCGACAGCGCAAACCAGACCATCGCAAATCCCAGCCATCTGGCAGCTGGCATAGGCTCCTGGAAAACAAGGAGGCCGAGCAAAAACTGCATCGTCGGTGTCAGGTACTGCATGAAGCCGATGTAACTAAGCGGTACCCGCTTCGCGGCTGCTCCAAAAAGCAAAAGAGGTATGGCAGTTAGCACTCCGTAGGCAGCAAGTCCAAGGGAAGGCGCTAGCCCCGCGTAGCCAAATTGGATCTGCATCATTCCGGCTAAAACCACTAGCTGAACAATTCCTAGTGGAAGTAGAAGGGTAGTTTCCACCGTGAAGCTATTCAACGCAGAAACTTTCCCGCCCAATCGGTTTTTAGCAAGTCCGTAGATTCCAAAAGACAGCGCAAGGGTCAGTGCAATTACTGGAGGCTGACCGTAGTTGAAAGTAAGAATCAAAACTGCTACCCCGCCAAGTCCAACCGCTACCCACTGAAGTACGTTGAGTTTCTCCTTTAGAAAAATTGTTGCAAGTGCGATTGTCACCAGAGGATTAATAAAGTATCCAAGTGATGCTTCGAGTACATGGTTCTCGGCAACGGCATAAACGTAAACCTGCCAGTTAATGTAAATGACAACCGCAGCAACTGAAATCCAGAGCAATTGCTTTGGTTGTTTGAACACCGAGAGATACTCGGAAAACTTTCTCGTCACCAAAATCACTGCGAGTCCAAAAGCGAATCCAAAAATTACTCGCCACACCACAATTTCAAAAGGATCAGCAAATGAAAGCATTGCAATCACTAGTGGAAAGCTGCCCCAAATCAGGTAGGCCGAAAGACCGTAGCCAATTCCTTTAGTCTTTTCGTTCACAAACCCAATCTAGGGCTTAAAGCTAAACCCCCAAACCCGAAAGGGCTTGGGGGTTTTGAAAGATGTTTATTTCTTGGTGACGATAGCTAGTACATCGCGAGCTGAAAGTACTAGGTACTCTTCGCCGTTGTACTTGAGCTCGGTGCCGCCATACTTCGAGAAGATAACCATGTCGCCAACTGATACGTCAACCGGGATACGGGTTCCTTTGTCGTCAACGCGACCTGGGCCAACAGCGATAACCTCTGCCTCCTGAGGCTTCTCCTGAGCGGTGTCAGGAATTACAAGACCTGAGGATGTGACCTGCTCGGCAGCCATTGGACGGACAACAATACGATCTTCAAGCGGCTTGATTGAAACCGACATTATGACCTCTTCTTTATATAAGTTTTGGATGATTAGCAATCTCGAGGTGAGAGTGCTAACTAGAACATTAGCACGGCCTGCGGCCTCTAGCCAAGGGGCCCTGGTTGGTAGCCTCTAACAATGGAGCGCGAGGACTTTGTAAGGCTTGCCGGCACTGCCGGCCAGGCACTTTTGGCCCAGATTGACTACTCCTCCACTACCGATGTTTTGGCCCTGGTGAAAAAGCTCCGATCTGATGGCCACGACCCAGCCACTGTGGCAGCGGTTCTAACCCAAGCCAAATTACGCAAGCGGGGCCAGTCCAAATTCGGAGAATTTGCCGCCCAAATGCTCTTTACCGAAGCTGGTTTAGAGCAAGCCTCCAGGCTGAAAGTCGCCGCTTTGCACGCAGGGCGCTTTAGGTCAGCCGGCATAGCCCAAGTTGCCGACCTTGGCTGTGGCATTGGGGCGGAGTCGATGGCCATGGCTTCGTTGGGGTTAGACGTGCACGCCTTCGAGTTAGATGAGGTCACAGCCGCCGTTGCAACTTACAACTTGGCTCCATTTGAAAATGCCAGAGTTGAAATTGCCAACGTTGAGCAACTTGATTTATCTAAATTTGAAGCCTTGTTCTTTGACCCGGCAAGGCGAGAGCTTCATGGAGCCAAAAAATCCAGCACGCAACGGCACTTTGACCCTGCCAACTATTCCCCTAACTACAACTTCTGCATCGAGCAAGCAAAAACCAAACCCACGGGGATCAAACTGGGACCTGGTCACGACAGAAAACAAATCCCAGAAGTCGCTGAGGCGCAGTGGGTGTCAGTTGAAGGCGATCTAGTTGAAATGAGTTTGTGGTTTGGAAAACTAGCGCGTGAAAACATCGCACGTTCTGCACTTTTGTTGGATTCAGGCGGACAACACGAGATCACATCAGCAAAAATCGATAGTCCAAATGCAGAATTGGGTGAGCTAGGTGCTTACGTTTACGAGCCTGATAATTCTCTGATTCGATCAAGACTGATTTCAGATTTTGCAGCAACTTTGGGGCTGACACTGATTGCACCTGATATTGCTTACCTGAGCTCGAACGATTTGATTTGGTCCCCTTGGCTCAAGGGCTACAAAGTAATCGACAACCTGGTCTTTGATCGCAAAAAGCTCAAGGCTTACGTTCGCGAAAACAACATCGGCATTCTTGAAATCAAAAAACGCGGCAGTGACATTTCCCCCGAAGAGCTGCGTAAGCAATTAGCCCCCAAAGGGGAAGGCGCCGCCACTCTGATTGTTACCAGAGTGGGCGACGCCCACCGAGTGCTAGTTGCTCAACCTATTAGCAACTAAACGTTTTTAGTCGTTCCAACCCATGCGGTGCATACCCATGCCATCCATGCCATAGCTACCCCTTAGGTACGCTCCGGCAACCGCGAATGCAATGCTTCCAAGAACCCAAAGGGCGATAGTGACGTAGCCGATGATGGTTCCAGCTAGAGCTAGCCCACGACCTGATTCCCCAGATTTTTTGATCTGAGTCAGAGCCACGTGACCTGTAATGATGGCGGCAACTGCTCCGATTGAAGTCAGGGCCGAGGCAATTGAAACAACTGCCAGGGTGCTGAGAGAGGTGAAATCAAACTTCTTGCTCTTGGTATCTGCCATTTTTGGCTCCTTCTTATTGGAATTTCCTAGCTTCAGTTGACCATGGTCAGCTGTGTAAACAGTGAGCTGGGCCTGTTAGCTAGCTGTGAAAGCATGGGAGCCAAGCTTTGGGCGGAAGCTCAGGAAAACCAGCATAATTAGAGCTTCAAGACCCCAATCAAGTTGCAGGAGAAGCGTTTGTCTGTGATTCAAGGCAAAGTTCAAGTTTTAGACCCAATCGGTCTTCACGCTCGCCCTGCCAGCCAGATAGTAAAGCTGGTCAAAGAATCCGGCCTTGAAATAACAATTGGCAGGACCGGCCAGGAGTTTGCTAAGGCTAATTCAGCCCTTCGCCTGATGGCTCTGAAGATCTCAGCCGGTGAAACCCTGACCGTTGAGATTCCAACTGCTGACCAAGCATTGGCCGATAGCCTGATAGCTCAAATTCAAGAATTTCTAAAGGCCGACTAAGTTGCCTTCGCAGCCAGGCGCAATTCTCAAAGGTCTCGGGGTCGGATTAGTTTCCGCCGTAGGTGATGTACTAATTGTCAAGCAATCCAAACCGCTTCCAGAATGGACCCGCTCCACAAAATCAATAGACGAAGAGATCTCAGAACTGAAATCAGCGATTGACTTTGTAAGCAAAAACCTCGATGAGCTTGGGCAAAAAGCTGGCGGAACTTCGGCAGAAATTTTCGAAGCACTAAAGACACTTATCGAAGACGAAGAGCTAATGGAAGTTGCGACTGCAAACATTGACGTTGGCTGGGGTGCTGCTGCGGCAATCGGTAAAGCTGTCGATGAGTTTGCAGAACTTCTTGGGGGCGATCCAACATTCGAGGAGCGAGTAGCGGATTTCCAAGATCTTTCCAAAAGAGTCCAAGCAAGAATTGCCGGAATTGAAATGGCTCTGTCTATTCCTGAAAAAGGAAGAATCGTTTTAGTCGGTGAGGATTTTTCTCCTGCTGATACCGCACAATTTACTGACGCCGTAGTTGGCGTCATTACACTCAAGGGTGGCCCAACTTCTCACACCGCAATCATCTGCCGATCAAAGTCAATTGCGGCTGTAGTTTCATGCCCCGATGCAGCTTCTCTAGAAACTGGCGACCGGGTTTTGGTTGACCCAGTGGGCGATCGAGTTTTGGTCAGCGACGATGAATCTCTTGCCACCAAGTCACTTGAGTTTGTGGCCATCAACTCCGAACCGTTGGTTCCTGTTCGCGCCAACATCGGAACACTAGAAGATGCCAAGGCGGCTCGCGAAACCAGGGCCAACGGAGTTGGCCTATTTCGCACCGAACTTTTGTACCTTTCAGCTAAGACCCAGCCGTCGCTTGAGCAGCAGGTTGCTAGCTACACCGAGATCCTAAAAGCTGCCCCCGAGGGCCCGATTGTGGTTAGAACCATCGATGCCGGCAGCGACAAACCGGTTCCTTTCCTGAACATGCCTGAGGAGGAGAACCCCTCGCTTGGAGTGCGCGGATACCGCCTAATTGTTGACCACAGGGACTTTATTGAAAGCCAGCTCAAAGCCCTAGAAAGCGCCAGAGTGGCCTCCGGCCGCGAGGTTTGGGTCATGGCCCCGATGATTGCTACCGCTGAAGAAGCCAAAGCTTTTGCCGATCTAGCCCGCTCAATTGGCGGGTACAAAGTCGGCATCATGGTCGAAACCCCATCGATTGCACTAATTGTTGATCAGCTTGGTGGGGTCATCGACTTTGTCTCTGTTGGAACAAATGACCTTTCCCAGTACCTGTTCGCTGCCGATCGAATGAACCCTTCGCTGGGGGCACTACTAAACCACTGGCAGCCAGCACTTATCAAATCCCTGGCCCGAATTGCATCCGGTGCCAAGGCAGCCGGAATTTCGTCAGGGGTCTGTGGCGAAAGTGCTTCCGATCCTGCCTTCGCTGTGGTGCTTGCCGGGCTCGGAATGGATTCGGTCAGCGTTTCAAAATCTCAGGTCACCGCAGTTCACAACGCTCTTTCTTCGCTATCACTTGCTGACGCCAAAGAAGTTGCGAACGCTGTCTTGAAGGAAACCACAGCCGAAGCTGCCAGGGCAACCGCCCTGCGGGAAATTGCAAACAGATAACTCATGGAATTATCCAACTGGCTAATCTACTTTCTAGCGGTTCTTGGACTTACCTTTACTCCTGGACCAAATGGATTACTTGCGCTGACCCACGGTGCCATATACGGAACTAGGAAAACCATCGCGACTATTGTTGGTGGCTCAGTTGGGTTTGCAACAGTTATCGGACTATCCCTTTTTGGAATCGGAGCGCTGCTTGCAGCTTCGGCGCAATTATTGATTGTGATGAAATATGTTGGAGGAGCTTATTTGATTTGGTTGGGTATCCAAGTCTGGAGATCTCCTTCAATCGGAGAGACTAAAACGGCCGTGCCCAAAGATGTTTCTGGCTTTTTGCTATTTCGACAGGGGCTGCTTGCGGCCCTTACCAACCCGAAGGGTATTTTATTTTTTGTAGCTTTCTTGCCGCAATTTATTGACCCGAACATTTCACTGCTCACTCAGTTTGTTTGGATGGCAATGACGTTTGTTGTGATTGAGTTTTTGTATGAGTTGGCGGTTGCTTCTGCAGCAAATAGGATCAAGCCATTTTTGGCCAAGTTTGGAAAGAAAGTGAACCGTGTATTTGGCGGCATCTTTATTGCCATCGGTATTGCCCTGCCGCTAAGAGGCTAGACCGGAAGGGTTGAGTAAACTCCGAAATCCAACTTGCTCGGTTCCATCCCAGCCATAATCTTCTGAGCTGCAAGGGATGCAATCATCGCTCCGTTATCGGTGCATAGGCTAAGCACGGGGATCCGGAGCTCAATACCGGCTTCTTGGCATCTGGCTTCTGCCACATCTCGAAGCCTTGAGTTGGCGATAACCCCACCGCCCAGGATCAGCCTTGGGACGCCATTATCTTGGCAAGCATTGATTGCCTTGGTCACCAGGACATCGACCACTGCCTCCCGAAATGAAGCTGCAACATCGGCAATTGAGACCTGCTCGCCCTTGGACTCGGCAAGTTCCACGTGTCTGGCAACCGCGGTTTTTAGACCCGAAAAGCTGAAGTTATAGAGGTGCTTTTCCTGATCTTTAGGCAAGGTAAGTCCTCTTGGAAACCTGATGGCTTTGGCATCGCCGTTTTTGGCAACCTTGTCAATTTCTGGTCCGCCAGGATAGCTAAGCCCAAGCACTCGTGCAATCTTGTCGAAGGCTTCGCCAGCTGCATCATCAATTGTTTCTCCCAGCAGCTCAACATCGTTTAGTAGATCTCGAACCAAAAGCAAAGAGGTATGGCCACCACTTACCAATAGAGCAACCGTTGGAGTTTCTAATTTCCCCCGTTCTAAGACATCAACTGCAACGTGAGCTACCAAATGATTCACCGCATAGATTGGTTTATCAATTGCTACGGCAAGTGCCTTGGCTGCACCAACTCCAACCATCAGGGCGCCTGCAAGGCCTGGTCCATTCGTGACTGCGACTGCATCAATGTCTTTGATTGTAATTCCAGCATCTTGTAGTGCCTTTTGTAATGTTGCTTCAAGGGCTTCAAGATGCGCCCGGGCCGCAATTTCTGGGACCACACCTCCAAATCTGGCGTGCTGATCCATCGACGAAGAAATTACATTAGCAAGCAGTGTTGTACCTCGGACAATTCCAATTCCGGTTTCATCACAACTTGTTTCAATTCCTAAAACAACTGGTTCGCTTTTAGCAGTAGTCGATATTGCTAGTCGCATCACAATCGCGGCAACACCATCGGGTTGGTAGTAGTTCTCGCGTCTATCAATTCTTTCAAAACCCAGCTGCTCGTAAAGTTTCCGCGGAGCTGGCTTATCTTCGCGAACTTCCAGATAAATCTCCGTCGCTGAAAGCTTGGAAGCTTGCTCGATGAGCATTTGCATCAGTTCTCGACCAATTCCCGCTCGGCGATGAGAATCACGCACCGAGATGGTTTGAATATCCGCCGACGACGAACTGGCAACCTTGCTCAATCCGGCGTAGCCAACGATTTTCTCGTCTTGGTGGGCAACCAGGTAAGTGGTATGCGGGGCCATAAGCTCGGCCCGCATCGTAGGTCTTGACCAGGAATCGTTGCCAAAGCTGACATTCTCAAGCTCCATAATCGCCGCCAAATCGGCCTCGGTGGCTAGGCGCAGCTGATGGCTCATCCGCTTACCTTTTTACCCTTGGAAGGCACAGCATCTGGGGCACGCAGGTAGTTGGCAACCACCGAAGTGTTTGCGGTGCCCTCTGCCAGCTGGGCCAAGGCCAGAAGACCCAGGTTTGCGGCACTCACCTGGCTGTTGGCCAGTAGGTAGTTATGCCCTGCTGTCTGCAGCTGCGCTTCTAGCTCAGCCTGCTTTTTTACCCCTGGGCCAATCAGAGACTTTGGAACACCCGCTGCGGTTTTGCCCTGATAAAGACCAAAGAAAACTTCGGATCGTCTGGCGTCGGTCAAAACCAAAGTTGGCTCTATAAGTGATTGCGCAAACACAATTGCATCCAAAGAGCCAACACCAATAAGTGGTGCAGAAATCCCTTCGGCAAACATCTTGGCTGCAGCAATTCCAACTCGAAGACCCGTGAAAGGTCCCGGCCCAACCCCAACCGCAACTACTGTCACTTCGGCGGATTTTTTCTTTGCAGCTTCGAGACCTTTTTGAATTTGAATTCCAATTTGCTCAGCGTGCTGCATGGAATTAGCATCGTAGGATTCGCTCTTAACTACCCCATCGACTAAAACCGCAACTGCGGTTCCAGCGCTTGTGTCAATAGCCAGTAGAACCTGAGTCATTTACTCTGCCCCAAAAATTCCGATGGATTTGCAAATCTTCCAGAACCTGTGATGCTCATGGTGCGAAGATCAGTTTCCAGATCGCCCTCGATGTTTATCGTAAGGAGTGAATCACTTAGGCCCTCAGCAAAGCCACTTCCCCATTCAATCACCGAGATGCTTCCGGCATAGTCAATATCTAAATCATCTAATTCAGCAGCCGACGACAAACGATAGGCGTCGATGTGATGAAATGCAATTCCAGATTTAGTCGAGTGAGTACGCGCAATCAAAAAAGTCGGCGAGGAGACATTTCCCTCAGCCATGACCCCTTCGCCGATTCCTCGAGTCAAAGTGGTCTTTCCTGCTCCCAGCGGACCATTGAGGGAAAGTACATCCCCTGCAATAAGCAAAGATCCAAGGCGAAGTCCAATTTCGTGCATCTGGTCCTCGGTTGGGATGAGAATTACTAGTGGGGCGGTTTCGCCGCTCACTTGAATACCCGCTTTGCCCGTCCGCCAATTCGAGTGACAATCTCGTAGTTAATGGTCTCGGCGGCTAATGCCAGCTCCTCAGCGGTTGGCTCCCCCTTGGCCCCGTTGCCAAAGATGACCACCTCGTCGCCCACTTTGACCTGGTCGTTTCCAACATCCAAAATGAACTGGTCCATGGCGATTCGGGCAAGAATTGGGTACCGCTTGCCGTTTAGCAAAACTGATGCTCGACCGGTGGCAATTCGAGGCATGCCTTCGGCGTAGCCAAATGGAACTAGCGCCAAAGTGCTGGGGCCAGATGTTTTGTGAAGGTAGCCGTAGCTAACTCCGTGACCTTGTGGCACTTGTTTCACTGAAACAACTTCTGAGCTCACACGCATTGCTGGAACAAGACCAAAGTCGGCAGCCTTTAGGTGAGGTGTTGGATCTAGCCCGTAGAGCGCAATACCCACCCGCACCATGTCAAGGTGTGCTTGGCTCTGATTCAAAGTTGCGGCCGATGCGGCAAGGTGCCTTAGTTGAAAATGCGCTCCAAGAGTTTCTGCAGTTGAGACGGCTTGTTCAAAAACTGCAAGTTGATCCGCATCATCTTTTGCACTTGTTCCCGAAAGGTGACTGAATACGCCAACTAGTTCAACTAAGCCTTCGTTTTTAAGTGCAACTGCTTTTGCAACAACTTCTGGCCAATCACTAAGCGCTGCACCATTTCGACCAAGACCGGTGTCTACCTTGAGGTGCACTTTGGCTGTTCCAGAAACTTGACGCGCAGAAACTGCCACAGCTTCTAATCCTGCAACGGTTGAAAGACCGATTTGAATATCGTTTTTGATAGCCGCTGCAAAATCAGTTTCTGATCCGTGCAGCCACGCCAGTATTGGAGATTTAATGCCAGCTTCGCGAATTTGATGCGCCTCTTCTAGATCAGCGGTTGCAAGCATGTCCACGCCAATGGACTCCAACTTTTTTGAAACTTCAATGATGCCGTGTCCGAAGGCGTCAGCTTTGACTATCGCCATTACCTTGGCGCTGGTTAGCGACTTTAGAGTTTTGTAATTCGAAGCAATCGCTTCAAGATCCACGAAGATAGTGCGCATTAGCTACCCTCAGCAATCACGTAGGCAATTGCCATCTGGCCATCGTGGCTCAGCGACAGGTGCAAATTGGCAATTCCTTTACTCGAAACCGTTTGTTCGCTCTGGCCAGAAAGCACAAAGCTGGGCTTTCCAAATTCGTCTTTGACTATTTGCACTTCCTGAAAGGACAGGCCCTGCGCTTTGCCAACGGCTTTCATCAGGGCTTCTTTAGCTGCAAAGCGCGCTGCCAAAGAATAGCTGTTGAGAGATTTTTCACTTTCGGTGAATAGTCTGTCTTTGAGCTTTGGAGTGTTTGCAATCGCCGTTTCGAATCTGGCGACATCGACTAGGTCGACCCCGATTCCAACAATCATTACTCGACCGTGACCGACTTAGCCAAGTTTCGAGGCTGGTCAACATCCAAGCCCTTGGCGTTAGCTAGTTCCATGGCAAATACCTGCAGTGGAATAACGGTTAGCACCGGTGCCATCAGCCAGTTGGTTGCAGGGACATACCAAACGTTCTCGGCATACTTCGAAGCTTCTTTGTCCCCAACTTCAGCAATTGCAATAACAGTTGCTCCACGAGCCTTAATCTCCTGAATGTTCGAGATAACTTTCGGGTGCAGTGGGTCACTTGGCGAAGGCAAGATAACAATCACCGGTTGGTCCTGCTCGATTAGAGCAATAGGTCCATGCTTTAGCTCTCCAGCTGCAAAACCTTCGGCGTGGATGTAAGCAAGCTCTTTGAGCTTGAGTGCTCCCTCCATCGCAACCGGGAACCCAACGTTTCTTCCGAGGAACAAAACAGTTTTGGCCTTCGACATCTTCTTAGCCAGATCAGTCACCTGCTCCAGGGAGCTTAGAACCTCAGTGACCTTGGCTGGAAGTTTGAGTAGCTCTTTACCTAGCTGGGAAAGTTCCGGCGCTGACATAGATTTTCGACCAGTTGCAAGAAATAGCGCCAACAGATAAACGGCAGTCATTTGTGCAGTAAGTGCCTTGGTAGATGCAACTGCAACCTCAGGGCCAGCGTGGGTGTAGACAACGGCATCGGATTCGCGAGCCAGAGTGGCACCCTGAGTGTTACAGATAGCCATCACCTTGGCGCCTTGCTCTTTGGCGTAGCGGGTGGCCATAAGAGTGTCCATGGTTTCACCGGACTGGCTGATGGCAACAATCAAAGTGTTTGGGGTCAGAATCGGGTCACGGTAGCGGAACTCGTGAGCAAGCTCAACCGACACAGGAATTTTTGCCCACTTCTCGATGGCGTACTTGGCAATTTCGCCAGCGTAGCTGGCGGTTCCACAGGCCACCACAATAATGCGGTCGATTGCCATTAGCTGCTTAGCATCGAGTCCATCTATTTCTGGAAGTGTGACCATACCTTCGGAGTTGATGCGCCCCATTAGAGTGTCGGCAACTGCCTGGGGTTGATCGGCAATTTCCTTGGCCATAAATGATGGCCAGCCACCCTTGGATGCTTGGGATGCGTCCCAATCGATTGTGAATTCTTTGGAGTCAACTTTGTGACCATCGAAGCCTTGAATCTCAACACCGCTTGGGCGAAGGATTACAATCTCGTCTTGACCAACAGAAATTGCTCTCTTGGTGTGCTCCACGAAAGCTGCAACGTCAGAGCCGAGGAAGTTTTCTCCTTCACCGATTCCAATAACAAGAGGTGCGTTCTTACGAGCCGCAAGAATCAGATCAGGGAAGTCTTCGTGAATTACAAGAATGGTAAAAGCTCCGTGTAGGCGGTTTACAACTTTGCCAAATGCAGAGACTAAATCTTTGGACGCTTCATACTCTTTAGCAATCAAGTGAGCTGCAACCTCGGAGTCAGTTTCGCTGGCAAATGAGGTTCCAGCATCTAGCAGCTCTTGCTTGAGCTCCGAGAAGTTCTCGATTATGCCGTTATGAATTAGGGCAAGTTTGCTTGACTGCCCGCCAAGATGTGGGTGGGCGTTTTGATCGGTCGGCGCACCGTGGGTCGCCCAGCGAGTATGGCCAATTCCGATTCTTGAATCTGCAATTGGGTGAGCTTTGATGTCGGCAACTAGGTTTTCGAGCTTTCCGGCTTTTTTGCGAGTGGCTAGCTGGCCTTGACTGATAACTGAGATACCCGCTGAGTCGTAGCCTCGGTACTCCAGACGACGCAAACCACCCAAGAGAACTTCCTGGGTTGATTTAGGTCCTACGTAGCCAACGATTCCGCACACCCTACTAATTTACGGCAGAATGACTAGTTGTGAACTCTTCCGGCTCCACTGCCAGCAAACAAAGCGTTAACCCCACGCCTTTTGTTGAGATTTCGCGTGCCGACTGGGCCGAACTTGGCAACGCAACCGAAGCTCCCCTCACCGAAGCTGAGATATCTCAGATTCGAGGTCTTGGAGATTTCCTGGACATAAAAGAGGTGGAAGAGGTCTACCTTCCGCTATCGCGTTTTCTAAACATCTACGTATCTGAATTCTCAAAGCTGCACCGAGCAACCAGCGACTTCCTCGGAGAAAGAAGTGCCAAGGTTCCTTTCATTATTGGAATTGCTGGCTCGGTAGCCGTTGGTAAATCAACTGTTTCCAGGTTGCTTCGCGAGCTACTTGCCCGCTGGGAAGGAACTCCGAAAGTTGCTCTGATTACCACCGATGGTTTCTTGTACCCAAATGCTGAATTAGAAAAACGTTCGCTGATGCACCGCAAAGGCTTTCCAGAATCCTACGACCGACTAGCGCTGCTGAACTTTGTGGCTGATATCAAAAGTGGAAAAGAAAATGTCAAAGCCCCGGTCTATTCGCATCTGACCTACGACCTAGTCCCGGAAAAGTTCGAGAGCGTGAGCTCCCCTGATGTTGTAATCATTGAGGGGCTAAATGTTTTACAGTCCCCAGGGGCCGATCAAGAAACAACGTTGAGCGATTACTTTGATTTCAAAATCTATGTGGATGCCGAAACCAACAACATCTCCAAGTGGTTCCTAAATCGCTTTTACGAGCTTCGGGAATCTGCCTTCACAAATCCAGAAAGCTACTTCCACCGCTACGCAAAGATGCCAATCGATCAAGCGCTTGAACGAGCCAATGAAATCTGGGACACCATCAACTTGCCAAATCTGCTCGAAAATATCTTGCCGACGCGTTCTCGGGCAACCCTGGTACTTCGAAAAGGCGATCAGCATGCCGTCGAAAGCGTTCTGCTAAGAAAGCTTTAGTTCGCGCTCAACCACACGTGCAATGCGCTCAGCCCAGCTCTGGGCAGCACCTGACTCAGTAGCTTCAACCATTACCCGAACCAGCGCTTCTGTTCCAGAGGCTCTAAGGAGAACACGGCCGTTATCGCCCAGTTCACTCTCTGCTTCTTTCACGACTTTTTGTAATTCCGCGTTTTTGTCAACGCCGTCCTTGTTGACTCCCGAGACGTTGATTAGTACCTGCGGATAAACCTTCATTGCCGAGGCCAGCTCTTTCAAGCTCTTTCCGGTGGAAGCCATTTGGGCGGCGAGCTGCAGGCCGGTCAGGATTCCATCACCAGTTGTTGCAAAGCGAGAGAAGATCAAGTGACCGGATTGCTCGCCGCCGAGGGTGTAGCCACCCTCACGAATTTGCTCGAGAACGTAGCGGTCGCCAACTTTAGTTTCGATCATTTCGATACCGGCTTGCTTCATAGCAATACGAAGACCCAGATTGCTCATCACTGTTGCAACCAAAGTGTTGCGGGCTAGGTCGCCACGGTCCTTGGCAGCCAGGGCCAAAATTGCCATGATCTGATCGCCATCAACGATTGCACCGGTGTGATCAACGGCAAGAGTTCTGTCGGCATCGCCGTCGTGGGCGATTCCGATATCCGCCTTGTGTTCTAGAACTGCAGCCTGCAGCGCGCTTAGATGAGTCGATCCGCAACCTAAGTTGATGTTGTGTCCGTCTGGATCATTTCCGATAACGATCACGTTGGCACCGGCATCTTTAAAAGCAGCAGGAGACACTGAACTTGCTGCACCGTTGGCGCAGTCCACAACAACAGTTAGGCCATTTAGTGTGTTTGGAAGTGTTCCGAGTAAGTGAACTAGGTAGCGATCTTCAGCATCGGCGAATCGCTGGACGTGTCCGATTTCCGCTCCAACTGGTGAAAGCGGTGCGGCTTCCAGGGAAGCCTCGATTTGATCTTCAATCTGATCTGGAAGCTTGTGTCCACCGCGGGAGAAAAACTTGATGCCGTTATCCGGTGCTGGGTTATGTGAAGCTGAAATCATTACGCCAAAGTCAGCATCTAGATCTGCGGTTAGGAACGCAACAGCTGGAGTTGGAAGCACTCCAGCATCAAAGACTTCAACACCGCTTGAGGAAAGCCCAGCGGAAATTGCAGCAGCTAGAAATTCACCAGAGATTCTAGGGTCGCGGCCAATAACTGCTTTTGGCTTTTGTCCGCGGCTTCTGGCTTCTTTACCTAAAACGATTGCGGCAGCTTGAGCGAGTTTGAGAGCAGATTCAGCAGTAATGTCTCGGTTAGCGAGACCTCTTACTCCGTCGGTGCCAAATAGGCGAGCCATGATAAAAAGGTTAGCGAAATCTTATAAAGATTAACGCTTGGAGAACTGAGAAGCCTTTCGAGCCTTCTTAAGTCCAGCCTTCTTACGCTCCTTGATGCGAGAGTCGCGAGAAAGGAAACCATTCTTTTTTAGAGTCGCGCGGTTGTTGTCTTCGTCGATTAGGTTCAGCGCGCGAGCGATGCCTAGGCGAAGTGCGCCAGCCTGACCTGCAGAGCCACCGCCTGTAATCTTTGCGATTACGTCGTACGCGCCAGAAAGCTCTAGAACTGTGAAGGGATCCTTCACTAGCTGCTGGTGCAACTTGTTTGGGAAGTACTCAGCTAGCTCGCGGCCGTTTACCTTGATGACGCCGGTACCTGGAACCATGCGCACCTGTGCGATTGCTTCCTTGCGACGACCAAGTCCATTGCCTGGGACAGTAAGTGGCTTACGAACCTTCTTGGTCTCAGTTTTTACTGAGTCAGCTGGGGATTCGGTCGAGTAGCTAGAAACTGCTGCTTCGGTTTCGGTCTTTGGCAAGGTATTCCTCTAGTTTCTTTATTTGCGCCAGTTATTACTGGGCTACCTGATCAATTACAAATTTGGTTGGCTTCTGGCTTGCGTGTGGGTGTTCTGCGCCCTTGTAGACCTTTAGCTTTGCAAGCTGGTCGCGACCTAGAGAGTTCTTTGGAATCATTCCGCGGATGGCTTTTTCAACTGCCTTCTCTGGGGACTTCTCTAGTAGCTCTGCGTAAGTAGTAGCGGTTAGTCCACCTGGGTAACCGGAGTGACGGTAAGCCTTCTTCTGCAAAAGCTTTGAACCGGTAAGTGCAACCTTCTCAGCGTTGACAATAATCACGAAGTCACCGTTGTCCATGTGAGGAGCAAAGGTTGGCTTGTGCTTGCCGCGTAGCAGCGTTGCTGCCTGGCTTGCCAAACGGCCTAGGACTACATCGGTGGCGTCAATGACTAACCACTTGTTATCTAGCTCGTGAGCCTTTGGTGAATACGTACGCACGCTAATTTGCCTTACTTTTTCTTGAGTCGAATGTGTTCAACCAGAATCTGAACCCTGGAATCTAGGGGCCCTAAGACCCGCAACAGATTCCAAGTTTAGCCCCTGCCAGGCGGTACGGTCAAACCCTAATTTTCGTCCAGAGACCGCAATTTACGGGCTTTTTCGGCCTGTTCGGCCAGCTTGGCATCCCTCGGATAGCCCACCTCAATCAAGCTCAAGCCACGCCCCCCGAGCACCTTGAAGGACCCTGTCCGGTTAGCAGATTTGAGTCGATCTTTTACGTCCTGAACACTGGCTCGTCCCCTAGCCACGGCAACCAGTGCTCCGGTTAAAGAGCGAACCATGTTGTGGCAAAAGGCATCGCCCTTGAGTTCGATCTCCACAATGTTGCCAGCCTTGCGGTTTCTTGTAATTCGAATGTATCTCAAGTTTCGGATGGTAGTTGCGCCTGCTCGAGGTTTGCAGAATGCCCCAAAATCATGCAAGCCCACCATTTGCTTGGCGGCTTGACGCATAAGCTTTAGATCAAGATCGACCTTGAGCTTTAGAACATAGCGAACTGACAGCGGATCCAAAAAGCTAGCGTGATCGGCGATCTTGTAGCGGTAGCGACGGTAAATAGCCGAGTACCTGGCATCAAATCCGGCTGGGGCTTTTTCGAAGCTGAACAAACGAATATCCTGAGGCAGCGCGGTATTGACCCTACTTGCAACATCTGGGTTTCTACCGATGCGCTTTAGCTGGGTTGGAGATAAATCAACATGAACCACTTGATGCTGGGCGTGAACACCCGCATCGGTTCGACCGGCAACTCTCAAAGAAAAGTCTTTATTGTCTTTGCCGAAGATAACCTCTAAAGCTTTTACTAGCTCTGATTGAACAGTTCGGAGCCCAGGCTGTTTGGCAAAGCCGGCGAAGTCGGTTCCGTCGTAGCCAAAGTCGATCCGGTAACGACTAAACCCGTCGACCTTTTGGTCAACGGGTTTTGTCATTGCTCGGTACTACTTGCTCTCTTCTTCAGAAGCAGGTGCTTCTTCGGCGGCAGCTTCGGCAACAGGAGCTTCTTCGGCTGCTGGTGCTTCTGCTACTACCTCGGTTGCTTCAGCTTCGGCAACTGGTGCCTCAGCCGGTGCTTCGACAACAGCTTCAGGTGCTGCAGTTTCAACTGCAACTTCTTCAACCGATGTCTCTACTACTGCTTCCTCGAGCGGAGCTGCAGCCTTAGGCGCTGCCTTAACAGCGTTTTCGAGCTTTGGCTTTTTGTTCATCTTCTTGGCCTGGACTGGGTCCAACACCAATTCGACAACCGCCATTGGAGCGTTGTCACCCTTGCGGAAACCAAGCTTGGTTATGCGGGTATACCCGCCCTGGCGTTCTGCTACTAGGGGTGCGATGTTCACGAATAGCTCGTGAACTACGTTTTTGTCAGTGATCGACTGCATTACTCGACGACGAGAGTGCAGGTCACCACGCTTTGCGAAGGTTACTAGACGCTCGGCAACTGGACGAAGGCGCTTTGCCTTGGTCTCGGTTGTGGTGATCGACTTGTTTATAAACAGCGAACGAGCCATGTTGTTAAGCAGCATGCGCTCATGGGCTGGTCCGCCACCGAGACGTGGGCCCTTGGTTGGGGTAGGCATTTTGTTTCTCCTCTAGTGTTTCTTGGGACTCAGGTACTAGACCTGGTCGTCCTCTTCTTCGTAAGTTGAGCTGAAGTAAGCAGCGTCAAAGCCAGGTGCTGACTCCTTGAAGCTCAAGCCCATGGAAACTAGCTTGTCGCGAACTTCGTCGACTGACTTGGATCCGAAGTTTCTGATGTTCATTAGCTGCTCTTCGGTTAGCCCGATTAGCTCGGCAACAGTGTTGATGCCTTCGCGCTTTAGGCAGTTGTAAGAACGAACGGTTAGGTCCAGCTCCTCAATTGGGAGTGCTAGCTCTGGAGAAAGTGCAGCCTCAACTGGGGCTGGGCCAATCTCGATACCCTCGGCTGCTTCGTTTAGCTCACGAGCTAGACCGAATAGTTCAACCAGGGTTGAACCAGCTGATGCAACTGCATCGCGCGGGCTCATTGAAGACTTGGTCTCAACATCAACAATTAGCTTGTCGAAGTTGGTGAATTCTCCCGCACGGGTAGCCTCAACGCGGTAAGACACCTTTAGTACAGGTGAGTAGATCGAGTCGATTGGGATAACACCTGGATCGGAGTCTGGGTTTCGGTTCTGAGAAGCCTGAACGTAGCCACGGCCACGCTCAATGATTAGCTCAACTTCGAACTTGCCCTTACCGGTCAGAGTTGCGATAACTAGCTCTGGGTTGTGGATCTCAACACCGGCAGGAGCCTGGATGTCAGCTGCTGTGACGACTCCGGCAGTTGCCTTCTTTAGGTGAGCAACAACTGGAGCGTCGTTCTCGGATGAGACAACAAGTTCCTTGATGTTCAAGATGATCTCGGTTACGTCTTCCTTGACTGCATCAACAGTTGAGAACTCATGGCTAACGCCATCAATTCTGATGTTGGTGACAGCTGCTCCCGGGATAGATGAGAGCAAGGTGCGACGTAGTGAGTTTCCAAGGGTGTAACCGAAACCTGGCTCTAGGGGCTCAAGAGCAAACCTGGAACGGCTCGGAGAAAGCACTTCTTCGTTTAGTGTGGGGCGCTGAGCAATTAGCACTTGCGTTGGTTCCTTTCAGCTGAGCATCCGCTATTTGACGCTCATTTGTTTAGGCTGCCAAGTGGCCACTTGGCAGTTTGTTGCTATGGAAGTAAAGCTTTTGAAAATTAGACGCGGCGGCGCTTTGGAGGTCGGCAACCGTTGTGAGCCTGTGGGGTCACATCGGAAATTGAGCCAACCTCTAATCCTGCTGCCTGAAGGGAACGAATTGCTGTCTCGCGACCAGAGCCTGGTCCCTTAACGAATACGTCAACCTTCTTGAGTCCGTGCTCCTGAGCCTTCTTGGCTGCAGATTCTGCTGCCAGCTGAGCTGCGAAAGGAGTTGACTTACGTGAACCCTTGAAACCAACATCGCCTGATGATGACCAGGAGATAACTGCACCGGATGGGTCAGTGATCGAGATGATGGTGTTGTTAAAAGTCGACTTGATGTGAGCTTGTCCAACTGGAACGCTCTTTTTCTCTTTACGACGAGGCTTGCGGGCTGCGCCCTTTGCTGGGGTCTTGGTTGCGGTCTTTGCCGCGGTCTTGGTTGCGGTCTTTGCCGCTGTCTTCGCTGCTGCCATGATTTTCTCCTAAGTCCTAATCCGACCCGCTTAGCGAGCGGCCTTTTTCTTGCCGGCTACGGTGCGCTTTGGTCCCTTACGAGTACGAGCGTTGGTCTTGGTTCTTTGACCGTGGACTGGAAGTCCCTTACGGTGACGGATTCCCTGGTAGCTACCGATTTCAACCTTGCGGCGGATATCTGCGGCTACGTCACGACGTAGCTCACCTTCGGTTTTGTAGGTACCTTCGATGTGATCACGAAGCGCAACAAGCTGTTCGTCAGATAGATCCTTGACGCGGATGTTCTTGTCGATCTTGGTGTCTTCTAGTGTCTTGATCGAACGAGTGCGACCAATTCCGTAGATGTAGGTTAGGGCGATTTCAACACGCTTGTCGCGTGGAATGTCAACGCCGGCAATTCTTGCCATTTGGATTACTCCTGCTTGTTTAGAAGGTCTGTAGCTTCCCGCCCTAAATTTCTTTAGGCTCCGGCCTTCTCCGGAGGTACCAGCTATTTCTAACTGTTTGGAAAACTATTGAAGATATTCAGTTGTGGTGTTGCCGGTGGTGCCTTAGCCCTGTCGCTGTTTGTGGCGAGGGTTATCGCAGATGATCATGACGCGACCGTGGCGACGAATAACCTTGCACTTGTCGCAGATCTTCTTGACGCTTGGGTTAACCTTCATGTCTCTTACTTTTCTTCAGGGCTTTTTACAAAACCGATTTACTTGTAGCGATAAATGATTCGACCTCTGGTGAGGTCGTAAGTGCTTAGTTCAACAATGACTTTGTCCTCAGGAAGAATACGAATGTAGTGCTGTCGCATTTTTCCGGAGATGTGCGCTAAGACTTTGTGTCCGTTGGTCAACTCGACTCGAAACATTGCGTTCGGTAGAGCTTCAACCACCGAGCCCTCAATCTCAATGACGCCGTCTTTGTTGGCCATAGCCTCACTTATCTAATTCGTTGGATTGGTAGCGCTCCAAATCAGGTCATTTTGTTGACCAGGATTTTGGAGGAAACACCAGTCTCCGAGTCTATCCAAAACCCTTCTACTTGGCTAGTCCAGTATTTCTAGCCCGAAAAGGCCCTGATTATCAAGGCGGCGGCCAGCCCGAACAGCAAAATCGAAAACACCCTCTGGACCACTAATTTGTTCAAAAACTTACTGAAATAAGAGCCCAGGAAGCTCCCCACTAGCGCTGAGGCAACGATGACCCCGGTTCCGACCCATTGATCGGTGGAAAAATCCACCCCCTGGGCTACCCGGAACAGGATCGAGGCTAGGGCATTGAAAACAACCACAATCAGAGAGGTTGTGACCGCCTTGGTAAATCCCAGTCCGTAAATCAAAATCAAGCTGGGGACAAGAAGGTAACCTCCCCCGATGCCGGTAAGTCCAGTCATAAAGCCCACAAAAACAAAAGCAATTGCGCCGAGCCACTGTTGATTCCGGACTGCGACTTTCATTCCCGTCCCGCCAAAGCCATTCCAGGCCAGAAAGCCAGCCACAACTAGCAAGCAGGCCAGAATTATCTTGGCTTGCTCGTTGGAAATTGCGTGACTAGTCATTACTCCTAGAGGGGTGCCCAGGGTTCCAAGGGCAATAGCCCAAACAATCAACCGGAGCGAGACATCTTTTTTATCCCGCAGCACCAGCGCCCCTATAGATGAGGTCAGAACAATGAATAGTGCGCTGGTGGAGGCGTCATAGAAGCTGAATCCACCAACAAGGATCAATAGTGGAGTTCCTAGAAGTGAACCTCCTGATCCAACCAATCCAAGAAGGATCCCAATTAGCACACCAATAGGAATAGCAATAAGTAGCATCAAGCACCCGCTATTGGGGCAATACCCTCTTCGGTCAGATTGATCAGTTCGTGAGTAAGTCTTTCGTAGGCTTCGCTGCGCTCGGTTGTGGCATCTGCATAAATGTTTGCAAGGTCACCTTGATCTTTACTTCGATCGTAAAGCTCAGCCTGATCAGTGCCTCCGTAAACGGTAAACCGGTAATCTTCCGTCACCAGTGTTCGAATCTTTACCGGTCCAGGAAGTCCCTCAATTCCAAAAGGCTGATCTTCTTCAATCACTAGGGCAGTTCGCCAGCTGGTGTGATCTGAAAGCAAATCTCGTCCCTGGATGCCTCGATACTTTTCCGCCGAAGCCAACTCAATAACAGTCGGAGCGATGTCCACGCTGGAAACCAATCTGGTGTCCTTCTGAGGTTCGATGCCGGGGCCCGTGATAATCAGAGGCACACGCGTGACGGCATCAAAGTGAACAAAGTGCTTGAGCATTAGACCGTGCTCGCCCATTAGATCGCCATGATCACCCGAGAAAATCACGTAGGTGTCATCACCTTTTCCTGAAGCCTCAAGGGAGGAGAGTATCTCCCCGAGCGCATTGTCCATGAACTCGATTTGAGCAAATTGAGCCTTCAACACATCTTCCATCTGATTCTGGGTGGGGGCCCAGGTCATGGTCGAATCAATGTTCTGCTTACCTGATGCGCCATACATAGCCTCAATGTGAGCTGGGGAGTTTGAAGCGTGACTGAAGAAATTGGCAGGAATTTCCACATCGCTCTGCCGCCATTTGTCGAACCAGCTCTTTGGCGGAGCAAAAGGATGGTGAGGGTCAGGAAATGAAATGAAGAACAAAAATGGATCAGTTTCGTTCTTTAGTTCAGTAAGTCGTTCGCGGAACTTTTCTACGATGAATGCATTCGGGTGAAGCTCTGCTGGTACTTCGCTGATGTAAACATCTTCCACCGTTTCACTACGCTCAGTGGAATTTTTCCAACCGGCAAGATCATCTATGCTGACGCCTTTGGACCTGGCCCAATGGTGAAAATGTCCCGACGGATTATCGCCATGACCGACAACCAAGTCAACGTGGTCGTAGCCGTAATAGTCCTTCGGCATTGATAAGTATTCTTTGCGATGCCTGGCGGCATCCTCCCAGGATTGCCAATCTCCTTCACCGCGGGTAATCGAATCCCGAATCTTTTCAAGAACCTCGGGATTTCTCAATCGCATTTCATCGATTTGGTAATCTTCCCAAGCCCAACCCATGCTTTGGTGGTGAAGCTTTCCGATGGCGTAGTTTTTGTAGCCACTTCGACGCAGAGTACGCATGAAAGTTTCGGCATTCTGATCAAAGGTGACGCCGTTGGTTCTAGTTCCGTGAACAGATGGCCAGCGTCCGGTAGCAATTGATGCTCGGTTTGGCATACAGGTTGGATTAGCGGAGTAGGCGTTTGTAAACATCACGCCTTTTTTGGCTAGCTTGTCGATGTTAGGGGTATTTACCTTAAATGGCCCATCAGCGTAGGAGAACATGTCATGCCTGAATTGATCAGCGATGATGACAATGATGTTAGGTCTTTTCTCAGCCATGATCTCAAATACCTCCGTGCACTAGCTTGCCACCAACAAACACAGCGCGTGGCTTTGCTTTAGTAACCTGCCAGGGGTCGCCGTCCCAGTCCACCAACCGGTCTAAAACTACAAAATCGGCTACCTTCCCAGGTGTCATTGATCCCCTCCACTGTTCAGAGTGGCTTTGATAAGCAGCGGTGGTGGTCAGCGCATGCATCGCTTCCAGCGCACTCAAGCCCTGGCCATCATCAAAATCAGGCTCGGTGATGAATCCTCTATCTACCGCGGATGCGAAAATCACTCTCCAATCAGCTGGAGTTACCGGAGCATCGCTGGAAAGGGCCAGATTTATCCCGGCTTCTTTCATTTCTCTTAGTCGAAGCCTTCGCATAGTTCTTTCTCGGCCAATTATTGGCTCGACAGCCCGGCCAACCATGCGACGGATACCTGGTTGAACGTTGACACAAACCCCAGAATTTCCAAGTCGAATCATATCCTCAGACTTCACTAGATCTGCATGAATCACGTAGTTTCTAAGCTTGCTTGCTGCAGGGTTTTGCTCAGCTGCATCGGCTATGGCAGAGATGGTCTCATCCCCCGTTGCGTGGATGCCTACCTGCCAACCTTGGGTTGTGGCGTGAGCGTAAATAGAGTTCAGAGTTTCAACCTGCTCCTTCTCGTTACTGCCTGCCAGGGTAAGAGATCCATGGGTGTGAGTATCGTAGGGTTCACTCATCCAAGAAGTCCTGCTCCTGGGTATACCGTCTGCAAAAACCTTGAGCTGAGAAACAGTGACTTGATAACCCTTTGACCGCATCTCTGGTGGACCAAACTCCTTGAGGCCTGTTGTGACATCTGCTAACGAGGTTCCGCCAAGCCCGCCAAAAAGCAACATGACCTCAATCCTCAAGTTCAATTCCGAATCTTTGGCTAATTGCTTATAGACATCAATTACCTCTAGTGATGCGGTTCCATCATCAAGCGATGCTGCCCCTGGACCAAGGCCTGGGTCTGTATAAGAGGTAATGCCATTTGCCAACAGGATATCCCTTGCCCGAATCACAGCATTTGTCAGCTCGCTACGAGAGGGCCGAGGCATAACTTGAGTGACTAGTTTTACTGCTGACTCGAGCAGTAATCCAGTTGGTTCTCCGAGACTGTTTCGAACAATTTGACCCCCGGCAGGATCTTCGGTGTTGGCGGTGATGCCAGCAGCATCAAGGGCTTTTTTGTTGCACCAGGCTTGATGGCCACTAAAGTCGGTCAAGATTATTGGTTCATTGATTTGAGCGCCTTCAAGTTCGGTATAGGTCAAGGTTGCTTTTGGACCTGTTCCTTCGATCAGTCCACTAACCCAGCCAAAACCTCTTACCCAGCCCGGGTTCAAACTTGCATGTTCTTTGAGTTTTCGATGAATGGCAGCCAAGTCAGCACAGTGTTCAGGGGATATGTTTGCACCCGAAAGCTGCCTTCCAAGCATGTACCCGTGCAGGTGTGAATCCTCAATACCGGGAATAACTGTTGCGCCCTCGCAGTCAATAACTTGCGATTGGCTTGTGACAAGATTTTGTAGTTCCGACCAGCTGCCAACGGCAACTAAGTCTTGTCCGTTAACGGCAAACGCATCGGAGTGCTGGTCGAAAGGTTTTAGTGAAGCGTTTTTGAAGACCTTGATTTCCGCGCTCATCCTATTGAAGGCCTCTTACCTGAGCGTAAATCTTGGTCCGAAGTTCAGCGAACTCCTCCCTTCCTCTACTCGCGACCTGATTGCGAGGATAAGGAAGGTCTACTTTGACGATTTCCTTCACGTCTGCTGGCGAACCGTATAACACGACCACTTTGTCGCTGAGATAAACGGCTTCATCAATATCGTGGGTGACCATTGCTGTGGTGATTTTGAAATCATCTCGAACCTTCAAAACCAAATCCTCTAGGTCAAAGCGGGTTTGTGCATCAACTGAAGCAAAGGGCTCATCCATAATCAGTAGCTGCGGCCGAACTGCAATTGCTCGAGCAATTGCTACTCGCTGCTGCATTCCGCCAGATAGCTGCCAAGGGTAGTTCTTCTGGTTTCCTCTAAGTCCAACTTCAGTCAGAACTAGCTCAATAGTTTCTGCAATTTCAGTCTTGGAAAGTCCGAGTCGCTTAAGTGGCAAGGAGATATTCTTCTCCACGGTAAGCCAAGGCATCAATGACCTGGTGTAATCCTGAAGCACAACAGCCAAGCCAGGAGGCGGAGAAGTAACTACTTCCCCATTAATGCGAATCGTTCCTGAAGTCGGTTGCATCAATCCGGTAAGCAACCGCAATAAGGTAGTTTTTCCCACTCCAGAAGGACCAACGATAGAAGCGAATTCACCTTCTAATAGAGAGAAGCTAATGTCGTTTAGAACGTGCTTGATTCCCGTAGGGGTCTGGTAGTCCATTACTACCGATTCCGCTGAGACAATTACTTTTCCTGTTGACACTTGTGACTCCCTAACTAAGTTTCTTTGAAGCCAAATACCATCGAAGAGCACGGCGCTCCACGAGATTGAAAACCAAGTTCACCAAATAGCCCAGAATTCCCATGAGAATAACCCCTGTCCAAGCATCGGTGATCATGAATGTATCTGTAGCGATAAGAGTAAAGGCACCAATGCCGAATCCTGAGCCCAGTAGCTCTGATGCGATTGTGACCACGAAGGCTACCTGCAGGGAAACCTGTATTCCTGAGAAGATGATTGGCCCTGCTGCGGGAATCCTTACCCGCACAAGGGTCTGAAATGGAGTCAACCTAAAAACTTTGGCAGTATCAAGCAGGGTTGGGTTGTTGGAATGCATGCCCTGAATCACCGCGAGCATGGTTGGAAAAATAGCCGAAAAGGCAATGGCAGCCACGCGCATTTCATAATTGAGTCCGAAAATCATGATGAAAATAGGTACGGTTGCTACTGGAGGAATCGACCGAATAAAGTCCACTGAAGGCTCGATATAGCGCGCGAGCCCTTGGTTGGTCCCGATTATGACACCGCCAACAAGTCCAATAAGCACACCGATGGAAAAGCCAGAGAAAAGGTTTATCAAACTCGGTACAACATGGATGGGTACGTTATCAAAAACCCACAGAAGAACAAACTGATCCCAAATCACACTCAGCGGTGGAAAGAACGGGTCTTCGGAATTGGTGCTAAACAACCACCAGGCTGCAACTAATGAGATAGGTAGCCAAAGGGACTGGATGGCATTGATTGATACTTTTTTGATCATCAGTCAGTCCAAAAAACTATTTTGCGCTGTAGTCGAGAATATATCCTTGCAAGACCTAGTCCTAGGACTCCAAAGATAATCACAATGGCGAAGGTCTGATTCGGTTGCCCAGATGATTGATAAAGCAGCATCTGCTGCCCAAGGCTTGGTGCCCCACCGATCAGTCCTGCAACCACAGCAACAATCATTGAAGCCGCTACTGCGATTCGAACTCCAACGGCAATAAATGGCAGGGCTCCGGGAATTCGCGCATGCCAAATTTCATCCCATTTGGTCATCCCGTAGCACCGAAGGGTGTCCAGCAGCACAGTGTCTAGATCTCGCACTCCATAGGCGGATTGAAACACCAGCATGAAAAAGTTTGCAAAGACAACTAGAAAGATTCCCATTTCGGTAGTTGGCCCAAAAACCAAGATAACGATTGGGATGATAACGATCGGGGGGATGACCTTGAAAAAATCTAAAACAGGCTTGAGGGACCTGTAAGCAAAAGGACTAAGTCCCACCAGTACTCCAGCTGGAATACCGAGCACAACGGAAATTAAAAGTCCGGTAAGTGCGATGAACAGCGTTTGGCCAATCGCTAACCAGATTTCGGGAAGAACAAACAACGCCCCTAAGGCAGATATTGCATTGATCGCTGAGGGAAGGGAGCCGCCAGAAAGCGGTCCGAAGCTAGTTCCTAGCTGCCATAGCAGCATAAAACCAAGCATGGAAACCACACCAGGTAGGAATCTTCGGATAACGCTAATGTTGGCTCCCTTCACTCATCGTGATCGATTACCTAGAGAGGATCAACCCAGTTACTTTGAACTTCTTCGTCAAGAAGCCAAGTGTCTGCATCTTGTCTGCAACGCTCTGAATCTCAGCAGTTAGCACATTCGAAGGGTAGAACGTAGGGTTCGCTGACTTTGCAACTGCAAAGGTTTGCTTGGTTAGCTTCATCGACGAACGAACAACTGCGTTCAGGGTTTTGGTTTCCATTCCTGCTTTGTTAGCAGCGTAGATAGAGGTCTGGAAGGCCTTCACTGCAGCAGGGTTAGCCTTTGCAAACTTCTCAGTGGTTACCCAAACGCCAACTGCTCCACCCTCGGTGAAGAACTGAGTTCCAGGACCCTTCAAAGCAGCCTCTGCTGTAGCACAAGCTGTGGTGAATGGTTCAACAACGAAGCCTGCAGCTATTGTTCCGCGGGTTACCGCTGTCTGAACTTCAGGGAAACCTAATACTACCCAGTTGATAGTCGAAGGGTCTCCTCCAGCTTTCTTTACCGCAGCTGCGATTGTAACTTCACCCTGAGCACCTCGAGCTGGGACAGAAACTGTCTTGCCTGCAAGATCCTTCCAAGTCTTTACTGCTCCGCTCTTTGCGATACAGACACCGGTGTCATCTAGTCGCGCAGCAAAAGCTTCGTCTTTCAACGCTTCCTTAACGTCTGCCTTCAAGTAACCGTCGGCCGCAGCAACAATCTTCAGCTTCATTCCACCGTTGGCAACGGAGTTAATAACTGGAATGCTCGGTGAATACATGAACTGAACAGCACCGCTGTTTAGTGCAGCTAGTCCTGGAGGTGGAGCTGGGAAGGTCACAAACTCACTTACATTAAGTGAATTCTTTTTAAAGATGCCACTGTCCTGTGCATACTGCACCGCACCCATTGAGTTAATGGCAATTATTCCCACTTTGATGTCGGTGGCTTTCGCGTGTGCTGGTCCAGCAATGGCTCCAACAAGTAGCGCACCGACAAACACAGAGGCAACGGCGGCTCTTATGTTTCTCTTGTTCATTAGTTCTCCTCATCTAGAAAGGCCGGTCGGCCTTGGGTAAGAGTATAGGTCCTTTGGTCCCTAACAAAACGGGCGGTCTGAGTTAGGCAGCTGTGCTACCAAAAGAGCTGTTCTGGGCTTGTTATGCGATTCCAGGGGCACATTTAGAGCCCCAATGCTGAAGGTCTAGTCGAGTGCGACTGGGGAAATTCCAAACTGCTTTAGCTTCTCAAGGCCGCCATCAATCTCAGTCAAAACCCAGATGCCCGTATCGTGAACTGCGACACTGTGCTCCCAATGTGAAGCGTCTGATGAATCCTTGCTCACAACAGTCCAGCCATCGGCCAAAACCTTAGTTTTGTTAGATCCAGCTGTGACCATGGGCTCGATTGCAACCGCCAGTCCCGGGGTGACCTTTGGACCTAGGTCCTTGGTTCGGAAATGATAAACCGGTGGCTCTTCGTGCATGTTTCGACCAATACCGTGACCTACGTAGTCTTCCAAGATTCCGTATTTGCCCTGTGCATCGATGTAATCCTCGATTGCGGCACCGACTTCATTCAGGCGCTCGGCTTTATCAAGTGCAGCAATGCCAGCCCAAAGCGAACCTTCGGTAACTCGAGATAGTTCAATTCTTGCCTTTACCTTGTCAGTTTCAGGAACAGACCCATCGGCATTGGGAACAATAATCGTGATAGCGCTATCGCCATTCCAGCCATCAATCTCAGCACCGCAGTCAACCGAGAGAATATCTCCTGCTTCAAGAATTCTTGCCTCGGCTGGGATGCCGTGTACCACCTCGTGATTGATTGATGCGCAGATGGTGTGGTTATAGCCTGCAACAAGTTGGAAGTTTGAGTGACCACCGAACGATTCAATTGTTTCGTTGGCAATTCGATCAAGTTCTAAAGTGGAAACTCCTGCAACGCAAGCCTTGCGAACTGCCTCTAATGCTTTGGCTGTGATCAAGCCGGCTTTGCGCATGGCAATAAATTGCTCAGAGGTTTTTAGTTCAAAATCAGAGCGGGACATTTTTTTAGCTCTGGTTCTTGGCGTTGAGGGCTTCTACGATTCTAGAAGTCACCTCATCAATTTCGCCAAGGCCATCAACCATAATCAATAAACCGCGGGCTGCATACAAGCTAATTAGCGGCGCGGTCTGATCTTCATAAATGGCCATTCGGTTTCTGATGACATCTTCGGTGTCGTCAGATCTACCCTGATCAATTGCGCGCTTAGCCAAACGCCTAACAACCTCATCGGTGTCAGCGGTTAGCTGAATCACTGCATCGAGAGCAGAATCAGTTTCCCTCAAGATATCTGCAAGTTCGTTTACTTGATCTGCGGTTCTCGGGTAGCCATCGAGCAGAAATCCATTTACGCAGTCAGGGTTTTGAAGTCGATCGCGAACCAGTTTGTTGGTTAGATCATCTGGCACGTAAGCGCCACGGTCCATGTATGACTTGGCCTCAAGACCTAGTGGGGTTTCGTTTTTGACGTTCGCGCGAAAGATATCCCCGGTTGAGATTGCTGGGATACCAAAGACTTCTGAAAGTTTTGAAGCCTGAGTTCCCTTGCCGGCCCCAGGGGGACCAATCAAGAGAAGCTTCATCATTTCAGTAGACCGTCGTAGTTTCGCTGCTGCATCTGAGCGCTGATCTGCTTGACTGTTTCAAGTCCAACACCAACGATGATCAAAATGGAAGTTCCACCGAATGGGAAGTTCTGGTTGGCCCCAACCAGTGAGAAGGCGATAAGTGGAATCAAAGCGATCAAACCTAGGTAAATCGATCCTGGGAATGTCACACGAGAAATCACAAATTCCAAGAACTCTGTGGTTGGTCGTCCGGCACGAATACCAGGGATAAAGCCACCGTACTTTTTCATGTTGTCCGATACTTCTTCAGGGTTGAAGGTAATCGCAACATAGAAGTATGTGAAACCAATGATCAACAAGAAGTACAGTGCCATGTAAAGCGGGTGATCTCCCTGAGTTAGGTAGTTAGAAACCCACTGCACCCAAGGATCAACTCGTCCTTCAGCATCTGGCTGGTTGAACTGAGCAATAAGTGCTGGAAGGTATAGCAAGCTCGAAGCAAAGATAACCGGGATAACTCCAGCCATGTTTACCTTGATTGGAATGTAGGTGGCCTGGCCACCGTAAGTTCTTCTTCCAACCATGCGCTTTGCGTACTGAACTGGAACACGTCTTTGTGACTGCTCAACAAGAACAACCAAACCAACGATTCCAACACCAACCACGATTACAACAATCAGAGTCTCGATTGAGCGAGTCTCAGCGATTGCGAACAAGGAAGCTGGGAACGAAGATGCAATGGAAGCAAAAATCAGAAGTGACATTCCATTTCCAACACCGCGCTCGGTGATTAGCTCACCCATCCACATGATCAAACCGGTTCCGGCTGTCATGGTGATAACCATCATGGTGATTGCCAGAGGCGATGAGTCAGTCAAAATCGGAAGCACACAGTCAGCTCCAAACAGGGCTCCCTGACGGGCAACGGCAATCAAGGTAGTTGACTGAAGTAGTCCAAGGGCGATTGTTAGGTAGCGGGTGTACTGGGTCAAAATTGCCTGACCAGACTGACCTTCTTTGTGCAGCGCCTCAAAGCGAGGGATAACAACGCGAAGTAGCTGGGTGATAATCGATGCCGTGATGTAAGGCATGATTCCAAGAGCAAAGATCGAAAGCTGAAGCAGCGCTCCACCGGAGAACAGGTTTACAAGCTCGTACAAACCAGAAGTGTTGTTGGTTTGTGCCAAACACTGCTGCACGTTGCCATAGTCAACGTAAGGAGCAGGGATGAAAGAGCCCAGGCGGAAGATAGCGACGATAGCTAGTGTGAAAAATAGCTTGCGTCGTAGATCCGGTGTGCGGAACGCACGAATCACGGCATTAATCAACTTGGGCCTCCTGGCTAAGTGCTATTTGCTAACGGAACCGCCAGCAGCCAAAATCTTTGATTTTGCCTGCTCGGAGACCTTGTCAACTTTAATATCTAGCTTAACTGAGATGTCTCCTGAGCCCAGAACCTTCACAGGCTCGTTGCTTCGTACTAGTCCCTTGTTCACTAGATCAGCGATTGTTACAGCGCCGCCCTGTGGGAAGTGCTCAGCAAGCTTGTCTAAGTTTACAACCTGGTACTCAATCCTGAATGGGTTCTTGAAACCACGAAGCTTTGGAGTTCTCATTACTAGACGAACACCACCACCTTCGAAGCCTGGACGAACCTGGTATCTGGCCTTAGTTCCCTTGGTTCCACGACCGGAAGTCTTACCCTTGGAAGCTTCACCACGACCAACACGAATGCGGTCCTTCTTGGAACCAGGGGCAGGACGAAGGTGGTGCAACTTTAGGATTGGGGACTTGTCCGCCGGCTCAGCCTTTTTCTTCTTTGACTTTGCCTGACGCTCAAGCTTTACAACCTTCTCAACCTTTGGCGCAGCCGCAGGCTTCTCAGTTGCTAGCTCGGTAGCTTTAGCGGCTGGCTTTTTCTCAGCGACAGCTTTTGCAGCAGGCTTGGCAGCAGTTTTTGCAGCAGGCTTGGCAGCAGTTTTTGCAGCAGGCTTAGCAGCAGGCTTTTTCTCAGCGGCAGGCTTGGCAACAGGCTTAGCAGCAGGCTTTTTCTCAGCGGCAGGCTTAGCAGCTGCTGGCTTCTTTGCTGCTGGCTTCTTTGCTGCTGGCTTCTTTGCTGCTGGCTTTTTCTCTTCAGCCATTAGTTGATCTCCTCGACTACTACTAGGTGGGCAACGGTCTTAACCATGCCGCGAACTACCGGTGAATCCTCCTTGACGACAATGTCGCCAATTCGCTTCAGTCCAAGGCTGCGAAGAGTGTGGACCTGGTTAGGTCTCTCACTGATCTTTGACTTGATCTGGGTGACTTTTAGACGGGCAGCCATTTTCTTAAACAGCCTTTCTTTGCTCGCGAAGTAGTCCTGCAGGAACAACTTCCTCAACCGACAAACCACGGCGAGCTGCAACTGCGGCTGGCTCTTCGAGCTGGCGCAGTGCTGCAACGGTGGCGTGAACGATGTTTAGGGTGTTTGAAGATCCGAGGGATTTTGAAAGTACATCGTGGATTCCAGCACACTCCAAAACTGCGCGAACTGGACCACCGGCGATAACACCGGTACCAGCGGATGCTGGGCGAAGAAGTACTACACCGGCAGCTGCCTCACCCTGAACTGGGTGAGGGATGGTGTTTCCAACACGGGGTACGCGGAAGAAGCTCTTCTTTGCTTCTTCAACTCCCTTAGCGATAGCTGCTGGAACTTCCTTAGCTTTGCCGTAGCCAACTCCGACCATGCCGTTGCCGTCTCCGACAACTACAAGTGCGGTGAAGCTAAAGCGGCGTCCACCCTTTACAACCTTCGAAACGCGGTTGATTGTTACAACGCGCTCTAGGAACTGGCTCTTGGTTTCTTCGCGGTCGCGACGCTCTCCACGTGGTGCACGATCTCTCGATCCACGACGAGCTTCACGCTCTGCTGGCTCAACGGCTACAGCGGTAGCAGTTGCGGCACTAGCATCGGTTGTTTCCAAGTTAGTCTCCTTGTTTTCTTCACTCATAGCTTCAGGCCTCCCTCGCGGGCTGCATCAGCAACTGCCTGAATGCGACCGGCATACTTGTTTCCTCCGCGGTCAAAGACCACTTCGGCGATACCGGCCTTCTTGGCGCGATCTGCGATGGCGGCACCAATCTTGGCTGCCTTGACGGTCTTGTCACCCTTTAGGGTTCTGAAATCTTTTTCCATGGTCGAAGCTGACGCCAGGGTTACACCCTTGGTGTCATCTACTAGCTGGACAAGCATGTGACGAGCGGAGCGGGTTACAACCATGCGTGGACGCATCGCGTCGCCCGAGATCTTCTTGCGAAGACGAAGGTGACGACGAATACGAGCAGCGGTTGCGCTCTTTCCGCGGAGTTTAGGAATTAGACCCATGATTATTTACCACTCTTTCCGGCCTTGCGACGAACAACTTCGCCGGCGTATCGAACACCCTTGCCCTTGTATGGCTCTGGCTTACGAAGCTTGCGGATGTTGGCTGCAACTTCTCCAACGGCCTGCTTGTCGATTCCCGAAACAACAATCTTGGTGTTTCCCTCAACAGCGAATGAGATTCCCGCTGGTGGGTTCACGGTGATTGAGTGCGAGTAGCCAAGTGCAAACTCAAGAGAAGAGCCCTTAGCTGCAACACGGAAACCGGTACCAACAATCTCAAGTGCCTTTGTGTACCCTTCGGTCACTCCGATGATCTGGTTAGCAATAAGTGTGCGGGTAAGTCCGTGCAGTGAGCGAGATACTCTCTCGTCGTCTGGACGGGTCACGATTACCTGACCGTCGGTCATGGCAACTGTGATTGGGGATGCAACAGTTAGCTGTAACTGACCCTTCGGGCCCTTTACAGAAACATCTGCTCCAGAAATGTTAACTTCGACGCCGGCTGGAACCGGGATCGGTGATTTTCCAATACGTGACATTTAGTAAACGTAGGCGATGACTTCTCCGCCTACTCCCTTCTTGGCCGCCTGACGGTCTGTAAGCAGACCTGAGGATGTTGACAAAATGGCGATACCCAATCCACCAAGAACACGAGGCAGCTCGGTTGACTTGGCGTATACGCGAAGACCAGGCTTTGACACTCTCTTGATACCGGCGATTGATCGCTCGCGGTTAGGTCCGTACTTCAAGTCGATAGTTAGCGTCTTGCCAACCTCGGCATCTGCGACTGTGTAATTTTTGATGTAACCCTCTTTCTTGAGGATTTCAGCAATCTGACCCTTTAGCTTGCTGTAGGGCAAGCTAGCACTCTCGTGGTGGGCAGAGTTTGCATTACGCAGCCGGGTCAGAAAATCTGCGACCGGATCTGTCATTGTCATAGTGTTTGTGCCTTCCTCGGTGGTTTCCCTTTATGGGACCTATCCGATTAGTTGTTTGGTTTCTTGAATGGGAAGCCAAGCGCTGTTAGTAGCGCAAGGCCCTCTTCGTTGGTTCTAGCGGTTGTAACGATGGTGATGTCCATGCCGCGTACGCGATCGATGTCATCCTGAGAAATCTCGTGGAACACGTTTTGCTCAGTTAGTCCGAAGGTGTAGTTACCCTTGCCATCGAACTGCTTTGAGCTAAGACCACGGAAGTCGCGAATACGAGGAAGAGCTAGGTTTAGCAATCTGTCTAGAAACTCCCACATGCGATCGCCGCGAAGGGTCACGTGACAACCAATTGCCTGTCCCTCTCGAAGCTTGAACTGCGCGATTGACTTGGTGGCTAGGTTGATCTTTGGCTTCTGACCGGTGATTGCAGTCATTTCCTTAACCGCACCATCGATTAGCTTGCCGTCCTTGGCAGCTTCACCAACACCCATGTTCACAACGATCTTGGTAAGACCTGGAACCTGGTGGATGTTCTTGAAGTTGAAATCCTTCATAAGCTCAGCCTTGATTTCGGCGCGGTAGCGCTTCTGAAGCCTTGGCACGATACGCACGTATGGCTTCTTCTCAGCCTTGGCAGGCTTCTCATCTTTTTCAGCCTTGGCTGGCTTTTCTGCAGCTACTTCTTCAGTTACAACCTCAGTTGCTACTGCTTCGGTGTTTTCTGCATCCACTGCTGTGTCTTTTTCGTCAGCCATTAGATTTCCTTACCTGACTTAACCGCAATGCGGGTACGAACGGTCTTGGACTTGCCACCCTTGGTGACTGTCTCGATCTTCGTTCCGATGCGAGTTGGCTTTTTGGTGCTTGGGTCAATTAGAGCTACGTTCGATAGGTGAACTGAAGCTTCCTTGGTCTCGATGCCACCGGTTCTTGTACCCTTTTCGGTCTGTCCGACCTTGTTGTGGCGCTTGATCATGTTGATGCCTTCAACGATGACGCGGTTTTTGACAAAGTCAACAGCCAGTACCTTGCCCTGCTTGCCGCGGTCCCCGCCGCGATCCTGCTTGGCTCCGGTAATGATCTGGACTGTGTCGCCCTTTTTGATTTTCGGCATGATTAGATAACCTCCGGTGCAAGTGAAATGATCTTCATGAACTTCTTGTCGCGAAGCTCACGACCAACTGGGCCAAAGATACGGGTTCCGCGTGGCTCGCCATCGGCTTTTACGATAACCGCGGCGTTCTCATCGAACTTGATGTAGGAACCGTCGGCACGACGAGTCTCCTTCACGGTACGAACGATAACAGCCTTGACGACCTCACCCTTCTTGACGTTTCCGCCAGGGATCGCGTCTTTCACGGATGCCACAATCAAGTCGCCGATACCTGCATAACGACGGCCTGAGCCACCGAGGATGCGGATTGCTAGCAACTCCTTGGCACCCGAGTTGTCGGCCACCTTGAGTCTAGATTCCTGCTGAATCACTTCATACTCCTTGTTAGTTGGTCAAAACCTTCAAATGAAAGTCTTGCCCGTTGGGCGTTACTTAGCTTTTTCGACGATCTCTACGAGACGCCAATTCTTGGTAGCTGACAGAGGGCGGGTCTCGCTGATAACAACGAGGTCTCCAATGCCGGCTGAGTTTGACTCATCGTGAGCCTTAACCTTCTTTGACTGGGTGACAACCTTGCCGTAAAGCGGGTGCTTTACACGGTCCTCAAGCAGTACAACGATGGTCTTGTTCATCTTGTCGCTGACTACGTAGCCACGACGAGACTTGCGGTAACCGCGAGCTTCAGTTTCAGTAGCTTTCTTGGTCTCAGCCATTACTTGCTCTCCTTAGTTTTGGTCTTTGCAGCTGGAGTCTTGGTCTTTGCAGCTGGAGTCTTGGTCTTTGCAGCTGGAGTCTTGGTCTTTGCAGCTGGTGAGCTAGCTTCTGCAACTGCAGGCTTGTCAGCCTTCTTTGCCTGCGCAGGAGCTAGTGCACTAACGGTTGGAATAGCCCTGATGCCAAGCTCGCGCTCACGAATGATGGTGTAGATGCGGGCGATGTCGCGCTTTACTGCGCGCAATCTTCCGTGTGATTCAAGCTGACCGGTTGCGGACTGGAAGCGAAGGTTGAATAGTTCTTCCTTAGCTTTTTTAAGTTCTTCAACTAGAAGCGAGTCCTCAATCTTGTCGAGGTTGTCAACGATTAGGTCCTTAGATCCGATTGGCATTATGCGTCACCTTCTTCACGCTTAATAATGCGAGCCTTCAGTGGCAACTTGTGGATCGCACGATTCATGGCTTCCTTAGCAAGAGCTTCGGTCACACCAGAAACTTCGAACATCACACGACCTGGCTTGACGTTTGCTACCCACCACTCAGGAGAACCCTTACCGGAACCCATACGAGTTTCAGCAGGCTTCTTGGTTAGTGGACGGTCAGGGAAGATGTTGATCCAAACTTTTCCACCACGCTTGATGTGACGAGTCATCGCGATACGAGCTGCCTCGATCTGACGGTTAGTCACGTACGCAGGAGTTAGAGCCTGGATACCGTATTCACCAAAGCTCACAGTGGTACCACCGGATGCAGCGCCTGAACGCTTCGGGTGATGCTGCTTGCGGTGCTTTACTTTTCTAGGAATTAACATCTCTATGCCTCCACAGTCTCAGTTGGAGCAGCTGGTGCAGCAGCAACTGGTGCAGCTGCTGGTGCTGAAGCTGGAGCTGAATCTCTAGGTCCACCTTCGCGGCGAGGACGTGCCTGCTTAGGAGCAGCTGCAGTTTCGCGAGCTAGTTCCTTAGCGGTTAGGTCACCCTTGTAGATCCAAACCTTTACACCGATGCGACCGAATGTGGTCTTGGCCTCGTAGAAGCCGTAGTCGATGTTGGCGCGAAGAGTGTGTAGTGGGACTCGACCTTCACGGTAGAACTCGCTGCGGCTCATTTCTGCTCCACCCAAACGGCCGGAGCACTGAACACGAATACCCTTAGCTCCCTGACGAAGCGCTCCCTGCATTCCCTTGCGCATCGCGCGACGGAAAGCAACTCGGCTTGCAAGCTGCTCGGCAACACCCTGAGCTACAAGCTGTGCGTCCATCTCGGCGTTCTTAACTTCCAAGATGTTTAGCTGAATCTGCTTGTTGGTTAGCTTCTCGAGTGAGGAACGAATTGCTTCGGCTTCCTGACCGCGACGACCAATAACAAGTCCTGGACGAGCGGTGTGGATGTCAACGCGAACACGGTCACGAGTTCTTTCGATCTCGATGTGCGAAACACCTGCGCGGTCCAGCTTCTCAGTCAAGAGCTGACGGATACGGATGTCCTCGGTGACGTAGTCCTGGTAGCGCTGACCCTTTTTGGTAGAGTCGGCGAACCAACGTGAACGGTGGTCGGTTGTGATACCGAGTCTGAAACCGTATGGGTTTACTTTCTGACCCATTAGTTGCTCCTTGTTCCCGCGCTGGCCTTGGCACCGGCTAGCTCGTCTGGGGTGGCAACCACAATGGTGATGTGGCTGGTGCGCTTTAGGATCTTGAATGCACGGCCCTGAGCACGAGGCATAAACCTCTTCAGAGTTGTACCTTCGTCAACGAAAGCGCGGGATACGAACAGGTCGTCCTCATCAATGCTTAGGTTCTGCTTGTCAGCGATAACCTTCGCGTTTGCAACAGCGGACTGAACCAACTTGAAGATTGGGTCAGAAGCCTGCTGAGGAGCGAACTTCAAAATTGCCATTGCCTCTGATGCCTGCTTGCCGCGGATTAGGTTGACGACACGACGAGCTTTCATCGGGGTGACACGGATGTGACGCACACGTGCGACTGCTTCCATTTGTCTTACCTCTCTTATCTCTCTGGGCGCCGCTTAAACGCGACGGCCTTTCTTGTCGTCCTTCACGTGTCCACGGAAGGTGCGGGTTGGGGCAAATTCGCCAAGCTTGTGACCAACCATGGTCTCAGTGACGAAAACTGGGATGTGCTTACGACCATCGTGAACCGCAATGGTGTGGCCCAGCATGGCTGGAACAATCATCGAGCGGCGCGACCAGGTCTTGATCACTGTCTTGGTGCTGGCTTCGTTCTGCTTTGCAACCTTCTGGAACAGGTGCTCATCTACGAAGGGACCCTTCTTCAAACTTCTAGGCATAGTCTTTTCTTTCCCTACTAGCGCTTCTTGCCAACATTGCGGCGACGGACGATCATCTTGTCGGATTCAAGCTTCGGCTTGCGAGTTCTACCTTCTTTTTGTCCCCAAGGAGTTACTGGGTGACGTCCACCGGAAGTCTTACCTTCTCCACCACCGTGAGGGTGATCCACTGGGTTCATAACAACACCACGAACGGTTGGGCGAACACCCTTCCAACGAAGGCGACCGGCCTTACCCCAGTTGATGTTTGACTGCTCAGCATTGCCAACTTCACCAATGGAAGCGCGGCAGCGAGCATCTACGTTTCTGATTTCACCAGAAGGAAGTCGAAGCTGTGCGTAAGGTCCATCCTTAGCAACCAAGCGAACAGATGCTCCAGCTGAACGAGCCATCTTGGCTCCTCCGCCTGGCTTTAGCTCGATTGCGTGGACTACGGTACCAACCGGGATGTTCTTTAGCGGCAGGGCGTTACCTGGCTTAATGTCGGCTGATGGTCCCTGCTCGATGCGGTCACCCTGCTTTAGCTTGTTCGGAGCAATGATGTAGCGCTTTTCTCCGTCTGCATAGTGAAGCAGTGCAATATTCGCGGTACGGTTCGGGTCGTACTCAATGTGAGCTACCTTGGCCGGAATGCCGTCCTTGTCATGGCGACGGAAGTCAATCACGCGGTACTGGCGCTTGTGGCCACCACCAATATGCCTTGTAGTAATACGTCCTGCGCTGTTACGACCACCGGTTTTGTTTAGTGGACGAAGCAAGCTCTTCTCAGGAGTTGAGCGAGTGATTTCTGCAAAGTCAGAAACAGATGCGCCACGACGACCTGGGGTGGTTGGCTTAAATTTACGAATTCCCACTTATTTTCCTACCCCTAACCAATGCTCGAGAAGATGTCAATGGTGCCGGATTTTAGAGTGATGATGGCGCGCTTGGTGTCTTTGCGCTTACCGATTCCGTACTTAGTCTTCTTCTCTTTGCCAGTACGGTTTAGCGTGTTGACGGAAGATACCTTCACTTTGAAGATGTGCTCGATGGCCTGCTTGATCTCGGTCTTGTTTGAGGCAGGGTCAACCTCGAAGGTGTACTTACCTTCGTCAATTAGGTTGTAGCTTTTCTCAGACACGATCGGACGCAAGATGACGTCGCGAGGGTTCTTGTTTAGGGCAGACATTTTTTCTTAGCCCTCCTTCTGTGAACTTGAGGACTTGTCTTGAGAGGCAATGAAAACTTCAAGAGCTGCCTTGGTGAACACAACATCGTTGCTCAATAGAACGTCGTATGCGTTTACCTGGTCAACTGGAAGAACGTGAACATCCTTTAGGTTGCGAAGCGACTTGTAGCTCAGGTCATCGCTTCTATCTAGAACAATCAAAGCGTTGCGTCCCTTGGTTAGGGTTGCGATGATTCCTGCAGCGGACTTGGTAGATGGCTTGCCATCCTTGAATAGCTCTGCAACTACGTGCAGACGACCATTGCGAGCGCGGTCAGAAAGTGCACCCTTGATCGCAGCAGCAATCATCTTCTTAGGTGTTCTCTGCTCGTAAGTTCTTGGCTTTGGACCGTGAGTGATGTAACCACCGCGCATCTGAGGGGCACGTAAAGATCCCTGACGAGCGTTTCCGGTTCCCTTCTGCTTGAAAGGCTTCTTACCGGTACCGGAAACTTCACCGTGCTTCAGTGTTGACTGAGTTCCCTGGCGAGCAGCTGCCTGCTGGGCAACTACAACCTGATGCATCAGTGGCACATTGGTCTGTACGTCGAAGATCGCAGCTGGAAGTTCGGCAGAGCCTGACTTCTTTCCTGCGACGTCTACGATGTCGATTGTGTTTTCAGCCATTTAGATTCAGGCTCCCTTCACAGCGTTGCGAACGAAAACCAGCTGACCCTTAGGACCAGGAACTGCACCCTTGATCAAAAGCAGACCCTTTTCAGCGTCTACGGAGTGAAGCTTTAGGTTCAGTGTGGTCACGCGGTCGGTACCCATGCGTCCAGCCATACGGGTTCCCTTGAAAACGCGACCTGGGGTCGAGCTTGCACCAATGGAACCTGGCTTGCGGTGGTTTCTGTGCTGACCGTGGGAGGCACCAACACCATGGAAACCATGACGCTTCATATGTCCGGCAAATCCCTTACCCTTTGAGGTTCCAACTACGTCAAGCATCTGACCTACAACAAATACCTCAACACCAAGTTCTTGACCTACTGAGTAAGTGTCAGCATCATTGGTGCGGATCTCGGCGATGTATCTGCGAGGAGCAACAGAAGCTTTTACAAACTGACCAGCGTCTGGCTTGTTTACCTTGCGAGGCTCGATGGCTCCGTAAGCTACCTGAACGGCGGTGTAGCCGTCGGTCTCAAGATTCTTAATCTGGGTGACAACGTTTGAGCCAGCTTCAACAACGGTGACCGGAATCATCTTGTTGTTCTCGTCCCAAACCTGAGTCATGCCAAGCTTCTTGCCCAGCAGGCCCTTAACAGTTCTATTAGCGTTAGACATCTTCTTATTCCTTAGAGCTTGATCTCGATGTTGACGTCGGCAGGAAGATCAAGACGCATCAGTGAGTCAACCGCTTTAGGGGTTGGGTCGAAGATGTCGATGACGCGCTTGTGGGTGCGCATCTCGAAATGCTCTCGACTGTCCTTGTACTTGTGAGGAGAGCGGATTACACAAACCACGTTCTTCTCGGTTGGAAGTGGCACTGGTCCAACTACAGTTGCGCCTGCACGGGTAACCGTGTCAACGATCTTGCGCGCCGACGAATCAATGACCTCGTGGTCATACGACTTCAGTCGAATGCGGATCTTCTGTGCCGCCATCTGGACTCACTTCCGTTTCGTAAATGGTTGGTTCTAAAGCTTTTATTTCCTGCATCCCACACCCGCGCTCGGGCGTGTCGAATAACGACAAACCTAAAAAACGAGTGAAGTTTTTAAGTTCTTGTTCGGTCTTCCGGGGGTCTAGTTTCCTTGTGATACAAGGGCTCTAGACACGTTGCCGGAAGTGGAGGAGCTCAAGAAAAGCCCAACTACTTGTGAACTTGTCAATCCTGCCACAGTGGGGCGTTTCAATGCAAGTTAAAGATCCAGGCTGGGTCTATGTTTTGGCCCCCGAACGGGTGCTTACCCGACCCCTAGAAAAACAGGGCTAAACGAGCCCGAACCAGCTTGGCAAACCGATCGACATTGCCATCCACCATCCGAAGCTCTTGCCGGTCTAAGAACATCCCCAGGCTGCCATCTGGGTATTCGGCCAAAACACAGGGCTCCCTGCCAGCCGAAGCCTTGTTCTCAGCCTCGGACCGCTCGTTTAGGTGCTCTAGGGCAAAATCCAACCCATATTCGCTTTTTAGCTCTCCGGCCAGGCGATCCCAGCTGGCTTTTCGCCTAATCGGCGAATGGGTGATATCGCACAGCTCACACTTGGCAGTACCGATCAGGTGCCCGAAGAAATACTTCAATTCACCGATTACTCCCCCATCGGCGTTATAAACCCCGATCAGGCGGATTGGTTTTTGCTGGTCCATGAATTACTTCAACCTAACTGGGTCGCTATTTCTTCCAGCCAGAGCTAGAAGGCAACTTCCAGTTGGCCCAGCTTCTCGGCTCCGCCGAGGCTTGAAACGGTGAGCTTGGCAAAAAGCTCGTCGTAGATTTTTTTGTCTAACAAGTTGTTGTTGAGCAGCATCTTGATCGCCGCAAGTCCTGCCGGTCGCATGCTGCCATCGGCAACCTTGACCGCTACCCCGTGGCCTGAGGCAAGTCCGATTACGAAAACTCCCTCGGCACCAATCTTGGCAAGCATGCCCTTTTCCATAACAAGAGTGTCTGAGGCTCCGCGGTCATCAACTACCCAAGGGTTAGCAAGCATGGCATCGCGGATCTGCGTTTCTGTCTCGGCGAATTTGCCGATGGCTCTTGCAAGCCCCTGAAGGCTCATCAGGTGAAGTGGCGCTCCGCACCCATCGAAGGTGGAAAGTGGGATCTTCTCACCCGAGAATTCTTCAATTACCTCAACGATGAGTTTCTGAAGTGGGTGCTCTGGCTGAAGGTAAGTTTTGGTGTCCCAACCGTTTTTCACACAGGCTGCCAAAAACGCAGCGTGCTTACCGGAGCAGTTGAAGGCAGCTCTGGTTTCACTTGCTGCAGCCGCTCTTGCCTTAGGGTTTCCAGGCCATGCCACCGGACACATCAAATCTGATTCTGATAATCCTGCGTCAGCCAAAATCGAAAGCACGATCGCAGTGTGGTCGGGAGTTCCCTGGTGTGAAGCGCTAGACATCGCAAGCTGCACACCAGAAAGTTCAAGTCCCGCACGCCTTAGGGCCAGTGCCTGTAAGGGCTTTACCGCTGATCGCGGGTAGATAAGTTTTCTGGAGTTGCCGTGCTCTTGAATGAGCTTGCCATCAGGTCCGGTTAGACAAACCATTCCGTGGTGACGAGATTCGATGATTCCAGCACGGGTCAAGTAAGCAAGCTGAATCGTGTCAGAAACTTGATAGCCCCAGTTGGAATTGACCATGATTTTCTTTCCATTTGTATTTTCAAACTTTGATGAGTCTATTGCCCGGAAATAGAACAAACCCCCAGGGACTGATCCTTGGGGGTTTGCTACAAAAGGGAAGTAAGTTACTTCTTTTTCTTCCTTGGAGCTGCTTTCTTGGCAACCTTCTTGGCAACCTTGGTGGCTACCTTCTTGGTGGCCTTACGGACCTTGGTTGCAACTTTCTTAGTTGCCTTTACGGCAGCTTTCTTTGAAGGGGACTTAGGGGTTACCTTCTTGGCAACTTTCTTAGCAACCTTCTTGGCAAC
>CAMAXJ010000002.1 GCA_945862155.1 Rhodoluna limnophila | reverse complement strand
GCTTCGTGCCAGTAGTGATATTCAATCCGAGGGCAGCAAAGGCTAGCGTGATCTAGCACATTGATCTATCGGGCTTTTTTCAACCTAATCTTTTCCCGCTTTGATCCGGAGACCGCTCATCACCTTGGTGTGGTGCTCATTAAATTTCTTGGAGCCACAGGGCTTGCTGATTTAGCCCGGTTGGGCAGCAAGCCAGGCCACGTGAAGGTCATGGGACTTGAATTCAAGGGTCCTTTCGGGATGGCTGCCGGATTCGATAAGAACGCCGAAATGATTAAGGAACTTGGACAGTTGGGTTTTTCTCATGTTGAGATAGGCACCGTCACGCGCCATGCACAAGAGGGAAACCCTAAACCAAGACTTTTCAGAATCAAGAAAGACCTAAGCCTTATCAATCGGATGGGCTTTAACAATGATGGCGCCGATGCCGTTTCGAAAAGGCTGGAAAAACTCAAATCAAGCGGTGCAACACTTCCAATAATTGGAGTGAACATAGGCAAGAGCAAGATTACCGAGTTGCAAGATGCGGTTTCTGATTATGAGTACAGCGCCGAGAAGCTTGCCCCATTTGCTGACTACATTGCGGTCAATGTTTCTTCCCCAAACACTCCAGGGCTTAGATCACTTCAGTCAATTGATCAACTTGAACCGATTTTGAAGGCCGTAATTGCTAAAGCTGTTGGCAAGCCAGTGTTGGTGAAGATAGCTCCTGATTTGGCAGATGAAGATGTTGTGGCTGTTGCGGCATTAGCCACCAAGCTTAGGCTTGCTGGAGTTATAGCAACTAATACAACTGTTTCGCGAGCTGGCTTGAGAACCGATAGCCAAAGAGTTTCGGCCATGGGCGCTGGAGGTTTGTCTGGCCCAATTCTCAAAGAGCGGTCTTTAGAAGTTTTGAAACTGTTGAGGGCTAATTTGCCAAGCGAGATTGTCATCGTTTCGGTAGGCGGAGTCTTTAGCCCCGCTGATGTCTCGAAAAGATTAGAGCTTGGAGCATCGCTGGTTCAAGGCTACACAGGGTTTGTTTATGAAGGACCGCTTTGGGCCAGGAAGATAAACCGAGGCCTAATTAGCCAAAACAATTAAGTAGATTTGCTTAGCTCAGCTAACAAACTACTTTCAAAAATCTGATTAGAAGATTTTGTTCCCGCGCTTGACTTGTGGTTTTGGAAGTCTCATGCCGCGCATCTGGATTGAACGCATCGCTGCGTACCAGCGCAATCCCTTTTCGGCCTTATCGCCATACTTAGCTTCAGCCATCTTTTGGGTTTTCTTGCCAAGAATGAATCCGTCGAGACCGACGGCTACAAATAGCCCCCACATTGCAATCAGAGTTCCAAGTTGGATATGGAGATCGGTCACCGCATCGTCGGTGCTAATTGAAGAGATGATTATCACCAAAAATAGCGCCGGCAGAACTAGTTCACCTGCGGTGAATCTAGAGTCAACGATATCTCGAGCAAGTTTTCTTTGAGGACCACGATCGCGGCTAGTTAGGTAGCGCTCTTCGCCATTCGCTAGACCTTCTCGAGCCTTGAGACGTTCAGCCTGGAGTGCTCGCTTTGCCAACCTCTTGGCCTCAGGGGAGCGGTTGCCAACCACTGGCTTTTTGCGCAGCTGTTCTTGCTGCTTGCGAGCTGGAGTTGGCTTACCCTTACCGTCCTTTTTAGGCTGCTGTGACTGAGGTGTCTGCTCTTGCATTAGGGTCCTTCGATTTTGATTGGTTTCGCTTAAGATTACCCTCATGACCTTGATCCCACCGACCACCTCTGCCGCGCAGCTGGAGAAGGCAAGCGCAGCCGTCAAGCTTCTGTTTCCTGAAGCCCTTGAAATCCTCAAAGATTTGGTGCGGATTCCTGGAATCGCCTGGGAAGCTTTTGACGCCAGCCAACTGGATAAAAGCGCAGCGGCGGTCAAGTCATTGTTTGAAGAACTGGGCGTTTTTGACAAAGTCGAAATTCTGCGTGCTGGGTACGGACACTCGCAACTGGGCGCCCCCGCTATTGTGGCAACCCGGAAAGCAAAAAACTCACGGCCCACTGTTTTGCTCTACGCGCATCATGACGTTCAACCACCTGGGGATGATGCCCTGTGGGAGTCGACTCCGTTTGAACCCGAGATTCGAAATGGCAGAATGTATGGCAGAGGCGCCGCCGATGACAAGGCGGGAATTATCGCCCACTATGCCTCGGTGAAACTACTTGCCGAAATTGCAGGTGCCGACTTCGATCTAGGGCTGGCTATTTTTATTGAGGGTGAAGAAGAGGCGGGATCGCCTTCGTTCGTAAGTTTTCTAGAAGCCCATAAGGAACAGCTGAAAGGTGATGTCATAGTTGTGGCCGATTCTGGCAATTGGAGCACCACGGTTCCAGCCATAACCACAACCCTGCGGGGGCTAGCCTCCCTTGAATTTGAAGTTCGCACTTTGGATCATGCAGTCCACAGCGGCATGTATGGAGGGGCAGTCCCAGATGCCATGTTGGCGTTGGTTAGGATTTTAGGTTCCATGTGGGATGAAAATGGCTCTGTCTCCATTTCGGGGCTTTTTGCGCAAGAAAATAGCAATTTGGAGTACTCCAAGGCTCAATTAAGAGTCGATTCGGGGCTTTTGCCCTCCACTAAGGCAATTGGCAGTGGTCCAATTCTCCCTCGAATCTGGACCAAGCCCGCCTTGACCTTGATTGGCCTGGATTATCCAACTGTGGCCCTTTCGTCCAATACTTTGGTTCCTAGCGTTAAAGCCAAATTGAGCCTTAGGATCGCCCCCGGAGACGACCCAGAACGGGCTCTGGAGGCCCTGAAGGGCCACATCTTGACCCATAACACTTTGGGCGCGGAGATCACTTTTGGGGCTGTAGAGCTTGGTAAACCCTTCAGTTTGGGGGTCTCTGGTTGGGCTAAAACCCTGGCCGAGCAGTCCTTGTCGCTGGCCTTCGGGGAGAAATCGGTGGATATCGGCATCGGAGGCTCTATTCCATTTATTGCCGAGTTAGAGAGGGTTTTTCCTCAGGCTCAGGTGCTGGTCACCGGCGTCGAAGACCCGGATTCCAGGGCGCATTCACCTAACGAGAGTCTCCATTTGGAGGGGTTTCAGTCGGCCATTCTGGCGCAGCTGCTATTTCTTCTAGGCGGGAATCAGATCGCCCTCAGCTAGGTTCAGCATTGTTAGAGTTATAGCAACATCGAGAGTTCTAGGAGAGTAAGCATGGAGCAGACACTCAATCACAAAGTAAGCCTTACAGATACTGCCAAGGACAAAGTTCGAACCTTGCTTGCCGCCGAAGGCCGCGACGACCTAAGACTTCGTGTTTCGGTTCAGCCTGGTGGTTGCTCCGGCCTCATTTATCAACTGTTCTTCGATGAAGTTTTGGAAGAGACCGATGCAGTTGCCAATTTTGACGGCGTTCAGGTCGTAGTTGACAAGATGAGCGTTCCGTATCTTGAAGGTGCATCGATTGATTTTGAAGACACTATTCAAAAGCAGGGTTTCACTATTGACAACCCAAATGCCGCTGGTTCTTGCGCATGCGGGGACTCCTTCAACTAACCAATTTCGTTTCAAGAACAGCTCGAAACCCCCGAATTTATAGGTGTTTTGGCACGGTTGTACGATTTTCCTCGCTTAGACTAAGAGCAAAGAATTTTTGCACAGCCGAAGGGTCAATTTCTCCAGTGAGTAAACGTTTCAAGTGGGCCATTGTTCCGCTGGCAACCACCTTGGTTTTGCTACTTTCTGGCTGTTCAGATCAGTTTGCTAGGGGCTTTTTGCCTGGAGTTTGGGGAGTGACCAACCACACCGATCGAATCACTGGTTTGTGGAACACCGCCTGGATAGTTTTGTGGCTAGTTGGAATCATCGCCTGGGCTCTGATGGGCTGGGCAATTCTGGTTTACAGGCGTCGCAAGGGCGAATCTGGTATTCCTGCTCAGCTTCGATACAACAACCCGATTGAAGTTCTTTTCACGGTAGTTCCACTGATCATGGTGGTCGCGTTCTTCGCCTTTACAGCCAGAGACATGGCGGCTATTGAGCAGCCAACCGAAAACCCAGAAGTCACAATCCAAGTAATCGCCAAGCAGTGGAGTTGGGACTTTAACTACGTTGACGACAACGTTTTCGAATCGGGTATCCAGGCTCAGTTTGATGGCCAAGAGGGTATCCCGGAAACTCTTCCTACTCTTTACCTGCCTGTAAACAAAACCGTACAGATCGACTTGTCGGCGCGAGATGTTATTCATTCATTCTGGGTAATAGACTTTTTGTACAAAAAAGACATGTTCCCGGGTAAGACCAACACCATGTACTTCACACCTCAAGTCGAAGGAACCTACTCGGGTAGGTGTGCGGAACTTTGTGGTGAGTATCACTCAATGATGCTCTTCCAGGTAAAAGTTGTCTCTCAAGCAGAGTACGACAGCTACTTAGCCACGCTGGTGGCCAAAGGACAAACTGGTCAACTGGATACAACCTACGATCGAAACCAGAACCTTCCCGGTGACAACCCAGAGATTAGAGGATAGTCAAGATGGCAACCTTAACTGAAACTCGCCCCTCCAGCGGAGGAAGCTTCCCTTCGAAGAAGAAACAGACCAAGGGGCAGATTCTCGTTGACTGGTTAACAACCACCGACCACAAGAAAATCGGCTACCTGTACCTGATTACATCTTTCGCTTACTTCCTAATCGGGGGAGTTATGGCGTTGGTCATTCGCGCCCAGCTTGCAGCTCCCGGACTAGATATTGTTCAGACCAAAGAGCAGTACAACCAGCTATTCACAATGCACGGCACCATCATGCTTTTGATGTTTGCAACCCCGCTTTTTGCAGGATTCGCAAACGTTTTGATGCCGGTTCAAATTGGTGCTCCTGATGTTGCTTTTCCAAGACTGAACGCGATTGCTTACTGGTTCTACTTCTTCGGTTCCTTCGTTGCAGTTTCAGGATTCTTTACTCCTCAGGGAGCAGCTTCGTTTGGGTGGTTTGCATATGCGCCGCTCTCGAATACCACGTTTTCGACTGGAATAGGTGGCGATTTGTGGGTCTTTGGCCTAGCCCTTGGTGGATTTGGAACCATTCTCGGTGGAGTGAACTTCATCACCACTATCTTGACCATGCGCGCACCGGGTATGACCATGTTTCGCATGCCGATTTTCACCTGGAACACGTTAGTGACATCAATCCTCGTGATCATGGCTTTCCCTCCTCTTGCAGCAGCCCTGTTCGCACTTGGAGCCGACCGTCGTTTAGACGCTCATATCTTTGACCCAGCTAACGGTGGAGCTATGCTTTGGCAGCATCTGTTCTGGTTCTTCGGTCACCCCGAGGTTTACATTCTCGCCCTGCCGTTTTTTGGAATAGTTTCCGAAATCTTCCCGGTCTTTAGCAGGAAGCCTATTTTCGGATACAAGACGTTGGTGTTTGCCACAATCGCCATCGCCGCACTATCGATGACAGTTTGGGCCCACCACATGTACGTGACAGGCTCAGTACTCTTGCCTTTCTTCGCGTTCACCACAATGCTCATTGCTGTTCCTACCGGTGTGAAGATATTCAACTGGATTGGAACCATGTGGCGCGGGTCAATTACTTTTGAAAACCCAATGCTTTGGAGTCTTGGCTTTTTGACCACTTTTATCTTCGGTGGTCTAACCGGAGTTATTCTGGCTTCTCCTGCTCTTGACTACCACTTATCCGATAGCTACTTTGTAGTCGCGCACTTCCACTACGTGGTGTTTGGAACTGTGGTGTTCGCCATGTTCGCTGGATTCTACTTCTGGTGGCCAAAGATGACCGGAAAGATGCTGAATGAGCGTCTTGGCTACATTCAGTTCTGGCTTACCTTCTTTGGTTTCCACATCACATTCCTTATCCAGCATTGGTTGGGAGTAATCGGCATGCCACGTCGCTACGCGACTTACTTGCCTGAAGATGGTTTCGCATGGATGAACGCGGTGTCGAGTTTTGGCTCAATCCTGCTTGCACTGTCTGTAATTCCGTTCCTATGGAATGTTTACATCACCTACCGAAGTGCACCGGTGGTTACCTTGGATGACCCATGGGGCTATGGAAGATCCCTTGAGTGGGCAACAGCTACTCCATTCCCTCGTCACAACTTCACATCGATTCCAAGGATTCGTTCAGAATCCCCGGCGTTTGACCTCCATCACCCCGACTACGCATCGCCCGAAGCTAAAGCTGCAGCGAAGAAGTAGCAAATGAAAACTAACTACCTTCTATGGTTCATGTTGACCGGTTTCTATGCCTTAGTCACTGCCGGCTACGCAATCTGGTGGTTTCTGACCTACGGAGGTTGGGAGCCAATCGGAACAGCAGCATTGGCTATGTTGACATTCATGAGCGCATTTCTTGGGTTCTATCTTTGGAAGACTTCGAATTCGCAAGGAATAGTTCCAGAGGACCGAGCAGACGCCAACATTGAAGATGGTGAGTCTGAGCTTGGCTTCTTTTCTCCTTGGAGCTGGTGGCCGCTTTACCTTGGCATCACTTGCTCTTTAGTTTTTGCTTCCCTCGCGGTTGGATGGTGGCTAACATACTTTGTAGTCCCGCTAGCGCTAATTGGTGTTATCGGTTACGTTTTCGAACACAGCAGAGGCCATCACGCTCACTAGTTCTTGCAGCTTTGACAAGCAAGGTCAGATAAAGAGCCTTCGGCTCTCATCCCAAAGGAATCCAAATGACAGCAGATAAGAAGATCTCTTCAGGTGGCCCCTGGGAGGCATCAATTGGATACTCGAGAGCAGTGGTTGCTGGCCCATACATCCACGTCTCAGGCTCCACAGCCACCATCGATGGTGTTCTGCAGCACGAAGGTGATGCCTACGGTCAAACCAAAGTCGCATTTCAGATCATTGAAAAAGCTCTTGCTGTGGGCGGACACTCTCTCAGTGATGTTGTGAGAACTCGGCTCTACGTTGCCAATCAGGAAGACATGGATGCGGTTGGGAAGGCTCACGGAGAATTGTTTGGAGAGATAAGACCCGCCGCCGCAATGCTTGCTGGAATCCAGTTCATAAACCCAGGAATGCTAGTTGAAATTGAAGTCGATTCGTATAAGGCATAGATTTTTGATTAATGAAAAACCCCGACCGTTTTCGATCGGGGTTTTTGCTGTTAAGTTCTACTACTTCGTTAGCTGATCCTGAGCAGCTGGTGCCGAAACTGCAGGGGAGTGATCGTGAGATTGCGCTTCGTTCAGCTCGGTCTGTGTCACAGGTGCGATGCGGTCCTCGAAGTACAGTCTTGATAGCGCTGCACGCATCCTGGTTCCAACGGTGATTTTGCCGTACTTGTTTGGGCGAACCACGGTCGGGCGGTAGTCCTTAAAGTCAACTAGTTTGTACATTTCGAACTTATCAAGTGGCTCGTGAACTTCGATGTATTCGCCGTGTGGGAGGCGAACAATTCTTCCAGTTTCGCGACCGTGAAGAACAATCTCTCGGTCCTTACGCTGGAGAGCTAGACAGGTTCGCTTCGTGATGATGTAGGCCACAACAGGTCCCGCAATTAGCGTGATTTGCATCACTGTCAGTACGTGGTTAAGCGACATCTGGAAGAACACCGCGATCAAGTCTGTTGATGCAGCAGCCCATAAAACGCCGTAGAAAGTGACTCCAGCTGCGCCGATTGCGGTGCGGACAGGAGCGTTTCTAGGACGGTCTAGAACGTGGTGCTCTCTTTTGTCGCCGGTCACCCAAGCTTCAACGAATGGATAAACAGCTACTAGCCCAAGGAAGACCAAGCTTCCAACCAGTGGAATCAGAACACCGAATGGATAGGTGTATCCAAGGATCGAGACATCAAGGTTGCTTGGTGCAAGTCGAAGTGCACCATCTAGCCATCCGATGTACCAGTCCGGCTGCGTTCCAGCAGAAACAGGGGAGGGGTCGTATGGTCCGTAGTTCCAAATCGGGTTGATGGTGAATGTTGCCGAAATTGCCATCACTACACCAAATACGATGAAGAAGAATCCACCGGCCTTTGCAACGTACACAGGCATCAACGGGTAGCCAACGACGTTCTCGTCAGTTCGCCCAGGTCCTGAGTAGTGAGTGTGCTTGTGAATGATGACCATAAACAAGTGGATGGCGATGAAGATAAGAATTAGAGCAGGCACCAAAAGAATGTGCAGTCCGTAGAGACGAGCAACAATTTCTGTTCCTGGGAACTCTCCTCCGAACAAGAACGAGGAAATGGTTGTTCCCATTACAGGAATTCCCTTGATCATTCCATCGATGATGCGTAAACCGTTGCCGGAAAGCAGATCGTCAGGAAGTGAGTAGCCAGTGAATCCAGCTGCCATTCCAAGGATGAACAACATGAAACCAACTAACCAGTTGATTTCGCGTGGCTTGCGGAATGCGCCAGTGAAGAACACTCGAAGCATGTGCAGTCCCGCGGCCGCAACAAACAATAGCGCTGACCAGTGATGGGCCTGACGCATGAGCATTCCACCGCGGATCTCAAATGAGATGTCAAGGCTCGAAGCATAAGCAATCGACATTTGGGCACCCTTGAGCGGAACGTAGGCACCGTCGTAAATTACTTCAGTCATTGCTGGCTGGTAGAAGAATGTCAGGAAGGTTCCAGAGATTAGCAAAATCACGAAGCTGTAAAGAGCTACTTCACCAAGCATGAAGGACCAGTGGTCAGGAAAAACCTTGCGACCAAAGTTTTTAAGGATTCCGCCAACACCTGCGCGCTCGTCAAGGTAGTTAGCGGTTGCAGCTAGTGCGCCGCCCTGCTTGCTGGTCTCTACTGTTGTGCTCATCTCTAACGCTCCCAGAAACTTGGTCCGACTGGCTCTAAGAAATCGCTTTGTGCGATCAGATAACCTTCCGCATCAACCGAAATTGGTAGTTGCGGTAGGGGACGAGACGCAGGGCCAAATACAACCTTGCAGTGCTCGGTGACGTCAAATGTTGACTGGTGGCATGGACAGAGCAGATGATGTGTCTGCTGTTCATACAATGCAACCGGGCATCCAACGTGTGTACAAATCTTTGAGTAGGCGACGATACCGTCGTATGACCAACTGGTCTTTTCAGGAGCTTCTTTCAAATCTTCTTGGGGGAGGCGAACAAGCAATACGGCGGCTTTAGCTTTTTCCTCAAGTTTGTGATCGTGCATTTCTGCAAGACCTTCGGGGATCACATGAAATACAGATCCAAGAGTGACATCTGATGCCTTGATAGGAATACCGGTTGGGTCTTTGGTTAGCCTGGTTCCAGCTTTCCACATGGTTTGACGCAGTGTGTTTCCAACTGGCGGTCCTAGATCTCCAAAAACGATCAAGGCTGGAAGTGGAAACAACGCCAGTGCTCCGTACATTGTTCTGCGAATTAGTTTTCTTCTGCTGAAGCCGGATTCGGAATCGGCAAGCCTTACGATCTCAACGGCTGCAGCGCGAACATCTTCGCTACCGCGGGTTTGGTGACGAGCTTCAGTCACTTCAAAATCTGGCATTAGGGTTTTAGCCCAGTGCACTGCACCGATACCGATTCCAAACAGCGAGAGCGTCATGCCCAGACCTAAAAATAAGTTGTTGGCGCGCACTGTGGAAAGATCTTCCGTGATCGGGAAAGCGATGTAAGCCCAGAGTGCGAAGAAGGAGCCTAAAACAGAAACTAAGAACATCGCTGCGACCTGCACTTCAGCGTTTCTGGCCTTGGCAGGCGATTTGTCGGTCATCCGGACGCGGTGAGGCTCGAGACCTGGGTCCCTTATCTTGTCTGGCGGAATAACAGCCAGACCGGATTCGAAGTCGTGCTCGAAGCCTTCGGCCTCTACGCCCTTCTCTAAGTCCTTACCTGCCAATTCGCTTCTCTCTTCCTAATTCGACTTGGCGCCAAGCCAAACAGTGATGGCCACAATCAAACCCAACCCAAAAATCCAAAGAAATAATCCCTCAGCCACTGGTCCTAGGTTTCCGAGTTCAAAACCGCCGGCCGATGGATTTTCTTCAAGGTATGCAAGGTAGGTGATTATGTCGTTTTTGTCCTGCGGGGTGATGTTTGCATCGTTGAATACTGGCATGTTCTGCGGACCGATCAGCATCGCTTCGTAAATGTGCTTAGCTTCGGAGCCTTCAAGATTTGGAGCGTACTTACCTTCTGTAAGTGCTCCAGCAGCACCAACGGCATTGTGACACATAGCGCAGTTGATTCTAAAGAGTTCTCCACCGTGTGTTGCGTCCCCGGTTGCCTCAAGATATTTTTGCTCTGGAATTGCAGGACCTGGAGCCAAAGATGCAATGTAGGCACCCATCAAAGAGATCTGCTCGTCAGTGAATTGAACATTTTTCTTTGGAAGTTGAGGACCTGAACCTTGACCCGGCATGCGGCCAGTTCCAACCTGGAAATCAACTGAAGCAGCTCCAACACCGATCAGGCTAGGGCCAGCGGCTGACCCTTCCGAATTTAATCCGTGACAGCTTGCGCAGTTAGCAAGAAATAGTTTGCGGCCTTCTGAGATCTGCTCAGCGGTGTACTCGGTTGCACTAGTTTCCACCACGCTAGTTGCAACTGCGTATCCGCCACCTGAAAAAAGCAGTCCAGCGGCAATAACTAATGTCGCTGCCAGCGGCTTTCTGCGAGAGCGGAAAAAGCGATTTTTCATGACTTCTTTCTATTTCAGTACGTAGATGATCAAGAACAAGCCGATCCAAACAACATCGACGAAATGCCAGTAGTAGGACACCACGATGGCGCCAGTAGCCTCTGCGTGGCCGAATTTCTTAGCGGCAAAGCTCCTACCGATTATCAACAAAAAGGCGATTAGTCCGCCGGTCACGTGCAGTGCATGGAAACCAGTTGTGATGTAGAAGGCGCTGCCATAGGAGTTGCTGCTGATGCTGATTCCTTCAGACACCAAAGTCGCGTACTCCAAAACCTGACCCGCCACGAAGAAGGCACCAAGCACATAGCTAATGAAGAACCACTCGACCAGACCCCACTTTGCGGGGGATTTTCCGGTAGCGCGAGGCTGCATCCGCTCAGCGGCGAACACCCCGAACTGCGCAGTAAAAGAAGAAGCAACCAGGATCAAGGTGTTGATGAGGGCAAACCCGACATCAAGGATCTGTGTATCGTTGGCCCAGATCTCCGGGGCGTTGGCACGAAGGCTGAAATACATGGCAAACAGACCGGCAAAAAACATTACCTCGCTGGCTAGCCAGACGATAGTTCCAACTGAGGTCGCGCTTGGTCTATTTATCACTACAGACGTGTTTTGGGCCAAGGGAGTTGAGGTCATGAGTTAATCCTAACCCGAGAATCCGCGTCAGTTGGGCAATTTGGGCTTAGTTCAGGCAATTTTCGAACACTATGCTGAGACACATGAATCTGCAACCAAGCTGGCCGAGCATCTTGGCAAAGCTAATCGCAAAAGCTGACTTGGAACGTTCAGAGGCGAATTGGGCCATGTCGCAAATTATGGCCGGTGACTCGAGTGAAGCTGAAATAGCTGCTTTTATGTTGGCACTTCGCTCCAAAGGTGAAACCGTTTCAGAGCTCGCTGGTCTTGTTGATGTCATGCTCAAACAAGCAGTTTTGCTAGATACCGGAAACGATGCTTTAGATATCGTTGGAACAGGTGGCGATTTAGCTGGCACCGTGAACGTGTCGAGCATGGCATCGATTCTTGCCTCGGCGGCAGGTATTCCAGTAATGAAACATGGGTCTCGATCAGCATCGGGTAAAACTGGATCATCGGAAATGCTTGAAGTGCTTGGTATCAAACTCGATCTCTCGCCGCAACGAGTAGCTGAAGTCTTCAAAGAAACCGGCATCACGTTCTTCTTCGCTCCGGTGTTCCATCCAGCCATGAGGCATGTAGCACCAATTCGAAAACAACTAGGGGTCCCAACCACCTTCAACTTCCTCGGGCCCCTGGCAAACCCTGCCCAACCCATTGCTACCTCACTTGGAGTGGCAAACGCCGATATCGCCCCACTAATGGCCCAAGAATTGGCCGAAAGAGGCCGTTTTGGGCTTGTATTCAGGGGAAATGACGGTTTAGACGAGCTAACTACCACCACGACCAGCACTTTGTGGTTTGTGAGCCCAGAAGGGGTCCAGAAACAGCAACTGAACCCAACTGATTTTGGGATCAAAACTGCCTCCAAAGACTCTCTGATAGGCGGAGACGCCCAGCACAACGCTCAGGTAGCAAGAGATCTATTCGCTGGTAAGACTCAAAACAACCTCGGTGCGGTGCGCGATATCGTCATTTTGAACGCCGCAGGGGGAGTAGTGGCCTACCGGGCCGCAAAGAACCCCCAGCTGTCCGGTTCCAGCCTCAAGTCTCAATTTGATTCAGCTATAGCTAACGTCACTGAAGCATTGGACTCAGGCAAAGCCGCCGCAAAAATCGAGCAATGGGTCTCAGCGACCCAACAGTAAAACTACAAACTTCGCGGGGAGTGGCCCTGAGAGCCAGATTTTAATTACTTGACATAATGTGCATTATCGGCACAAGGGAATCAGCTAACCCAGTTCCACCAGAAGGTCGGTAAGCCCTGGCGGCCCCACAGTCTCTCCACATGCTTTTAGGTCCTCCGGAAACCACCAGCGCACATCCAAAATGTCTCGATGTTCTTCAGCTGTCCACATCGAACGATCAACGAGGAATTCTTGAGAAATTCGAAATTTGAAAAAATGGGCAATTCCGGTCTCGTAGTCTCCAGATTTCCAAAGCTGGTTGAACTCAATTTCCGACACTTTCGGCCCCAAAGCCTCCGGTGGGACGATCAATCCGGTTTCTTCCATGAGCTCGCGGCTAGCTGCCGCCTGAAGGTCCTCAGAGGGCTCAATACCGCCTCCAGGACTCATCCAGCGCGGTTCTAGGGCACTTTCTGGGCTCCAGAGTGAATACAGCAATAGAAAACGTCCAGAATCGGCCTGTAGCAGGATTCTGGCCGTTTCTCGGTGTCTGATCAGTGCCAAAAGCTCTAGCCTTTTGGGATTTTGAAGAACTTCATGGACAGTTGGACAAGATATCCGATACTCAGGGCAAAAATCAGGGTTCCTTCCCTAACCTGCCCGCCCATTAGAGCTCCTAGGGTCAATACTGTGCCTTCGTAGCCTGTTCTGATCATCCAGAACGGCTTATCCAGCGCGTTGGCTGTCCCCTGCATTAGTCCATCTCTTGGGCCTGATCCGAGGGCTGAGCTGATATACAAACCGGTAGCGATAGCTACGATAACCACGCCAACTAGGAATATCAGCAGTCTTTGCCAGTAAGTCGAAGTGTCAGGAAGAATCGATAGCCAAAAGTCAGCAAATAGTCCAATCAAAATCGCATTGGCTACAGTTCCAATGCCCGGTTTGACCTTGAGCGGTATCCAAGCCAGAAGCACAAGCGCACTCACAACCACCGTGGAAACACCAAAACTTAAGCCAGTCTGTATTGAAATCCCCTGTGCGAATACATCCCAGGGGGCAATTCCAAGGCTGGCATGAACTGTCATTGCGACTCCTAGACCGTAAACAAACAATCCGAAGATAAGGATGAGAAGGCGAAAGTTCAGGCTACGGTTGGATTCAGGACGCACCTATGAAGACTACTGGTTATCTAGACACTCACCCTGGCACCAGACCGCGTATCTTTGCCCACCGTGGACTCACTTTCCAGGGCGACAAATCGGCGACTGATGAGAACACGTTAGAGGCCTTCGAGCTTGCCCTGGCGGCAGGTGCAGATTATCTGGAATCAGATATCCAAGTCACGAAAGATAAAGTTCCCGTTCTGTTTCACGATGGAGATCTAACCAGGCTGGTGGGAAAAAAGACAAAAGTTTCCGATCTGAACTTGGCTCAAATCAAGCAAATTGAATTACCTCACTTGGGAAAAATCCCAACTCTGGAAGAGGCCTTGATTGCATTCTCAGAAGCTAAGTTCAATCTGGATCTAAAAACCCCACAGGCCGAGACCGTTGGAATTCAGACAATCTTGCGACTCAAGGCAGAAAATCGTGTGCTGGTTTCAAGCTTTAGTGAAGCATCAAGAAAACGCGCGCTCGCAAGCACGACTACTCCCCTGGCAACCTCCGCAGGAAGCTCAAAGGTTTTACTCAGCTATCTCCTAGCTAGAGCTGGAATGGAAAAAGCTCTTGCTAGGCAATTAGTCGCAATTGATGCACTTCAGATACCCGTGAAGTTCTTAGGAATCGATTTAACTCACCCAGAGTTTCTGGAGCAAGTCCTGCCGCTGGGAGTCGAAGTTCACTACTGGACCATAAATGAGCCAAAAACCATGCTTGAACTATTTGCCCTTGGAGCTCACGGCATTGTCACTGACCGGGCCGATCTGGCGGTCAAAACCTTTAGCTGAGAAATTTCTGTTAACTGCTCAACTAAAGGATGATTTTGAACCAACTCTTGGTTGAAGTAAGCGTTGACTAATTCGTCAGCCAAATGCAACCAGGAGAAATCATGGCCCAACAGACAATGCGCGGCATCAGATTGGGAGCGCACTCGCTTGAATCAGAGATCGGGGTCACCTACTCCCCCAGAAACAAGCACAGGTATCAATGTATAAACTCCCACATCAGCGAATTGGTGTTCGCTCAAGACGCCGAGCTTCCAAAGACTTGGCAGTGCAAAACCTGTTCGGAACAGGCAACTTTGCTAACCGAGGGAAAACTAATCAAACTAGACCTCGATGAACTCAAGACCCCAAGATCTCATTGGGAAATGCTTCTTGAAAGACGCTCAAAGGATGAACTAGAAGAGATTCTCAAAGAGAGAATTTCCTACATCAGAGCAAGGCGTAAGGCCGGAAAAGCCGATGTCTAACTAAACACTCTTCGGATTCCCCAAAAGGTGACCTTGGTCAGTGCTTCAAGCACAATGGCCAGGGTCATTTTTGATTTCCCATTGATCCGCTCCACAAAAGTGATTGGCACTTCAACAACTGTTCCTGCTTTTGAGGCTAAGTAGGCAAGCTCCACTTGGAAGGAGTAACCATGCGAAGAAACTGGCTTAGATACCAATTGCTGCAAGAACTTGGCGCGGTAAACGCGAAAACCCGATGTCATGTCCAAAATCTCGGTTCCAAGCATTGCTTTAGCATAGCGATTTCCAATTTTAGAAATCAGTTTTCTAAACCAAGGCCAATTCTCGACTTCTCCCCCACTAATCCAACGCGACCCAATCACCAAATCTGCGGTCTTGGATGCTTCCAGAAGTAAGGCCAAATCTTGAGCTCGGTGAGATCCATCAGCATCCATTTCAACCACTACGTCGAAGCCTTTACTAAATGCCCAATGGAACCCTTCGAGGTAGGCAAGCCCCAGACCCTGCTTTTGCTTTCGAGTCAGAAGCTGCACCCTAGATTCGGTTGCAAAAGCTTCACTAACAATTGCGCTTGTTCCATCCGGCGAAGAATCATCTACTACTAGCACGTTTAGTTCTAGCTTGAGCGCAAGTACTAGGCTCACGGTTTCAAGAATTGCCTCCGCCTCGTTGTAGGTCGGAATGACAACGAGGTACCTCACACGTTTGATTTCTTTGATCTGCCTCGAACCCAAGAACCAATTGCTCCCGTGAGAAGACTCAAAGCAAAAACATTGATAGCCAAGTCAAAACTTGGACCAATAGCCATGGCAGGAGTGATTGAAGCTCTAAGTGGGAGAGTCTGAACCATGACGCCGGGTTCAAAAATCGGCAGCTCATCAACTATTGAGCCGTCGGCAAGAAACACCTTTGAAACTCCAACTGTTGAGATGTTCACCAGGGTTCTGCCCGTTTCGATCGCACGCAACCTAGCAAGGGCAGCTTGCTGGAAGGTTTCGTCACTTCGTCCAAAATCAGCGTTGTTGGTTTGAGAAAGAATAATTTCCGCGCCGTCACTTACTAGCTCTCGGCCGATGTCGTCGATAGCCACTTCAAAGCAGATAAGGACACCTAGGCTTCTACTTTCGAATTCGAAAATGCCATTCCGCGTTCCGAAGGCGTAGCCTCGAGAGACCATTCCGATTAAATCTGGTGCAAGTGAGTACCAGAAGTCTCTATCTGGAACGTACTCGGCGAAAGGAACCGGGCGCTTCTTGTCGTACTGGTCAATCTGCCCTTGTCCAGGTGCAAAATAGAGCGAACTGTTGAAAATCTCTTCGCCTGATTCGGTAATAGCACCAAAGATCAGTGGCACCTGATACTTCTCAACAGTGGCATCGATTTGAAGTTTGGCCAATTCATTTGACTGCGGGTTCAGGTCGGAAGCGTTTTCTGGCCAAACAATAAAGTCAATTGATTCTTTGAGTGGATGACTATCAAGAAGCTCGGTAGCCTCAAGATGATTTCGAAGAAATGTTCCACGTTCGGCGTTTGCAAATAGGCCCGCATTGGCATTGCCCTGCACTGCCGCAACCGTGACCTCGCCAGATTCAGCTCCAGCTGGCACCACAAATAAGGCAGCAAGTGCTATAACTCCGGCTGTCGAAATCAAAGAAATGCCATGTAACCGCAGATTCTTCGAACCTGACTCGATAGCTTGCAAGAGTGCGACTGTGAAAAATACAGACAAAAACGTGAGCCCGGAAATTCCTACAAAGTACACAAGAGAGGATAGAAAACTATCCGAAAGCGCTTGGGAAACCCTTGACCAAGGAAATCCGCCATAGGGCAAGTTGATGGACGCCCATTCGCGCGCCGTCCAAACTGTCGCTATCGCAAGTGCGATAAGCGCTGACGAGTATCCCTTTGAAGGCTTTTGGCGCAGCCAAGCCCACACCGCTGCAATAACTCCCGCACCAACAGCAAAGATGAGCGCTTCCATCACCGAAAGCGCAATCCAAGGAATCGGACCTAGGTAGAGACTGGTCCATTCAATCTGACTCATGTAGAAGGCAACCCCGGAGAAAAAGCCAACAAAAGATGCTGCAAAGAATTTGAGTCCTCGAAGGCTGACGAGAATAAGCGCTACTGAGACAAAGATTAGTGGCCAAATGTTTTCGCGGGGCATAGCCAGAGAAGACAGCAGCCCTCCAGTGATTCCAACCGGCAGGCGCCAAAGCAAAATGCCATTGCCGCTGTGTTTGCTCATGTATCTAGCCTATGCATAGTACGAATAGGCAACGATGCCTCGCTTGACCAGATCCACCGCGTCTCTGGCTTTAGCGGAAATCGGACCTTCACTTGCCTTGGCAAGCTGCTCTAGTAGATCAATAATTTGCTTGCACCACCTAATGAAATCTCCTGGCAGTAAATCAGCTGATTCCAAAACCAGATCGAGCTTGGCTCCGGTTGCCCAACGATGGATTGGATAGCTTAGGTCCATCTCCAGTTTTGATGATCGTTGAAGTTTGTGCTTTTTTGCAAGATTTTCTAGATCATCCCAAAGCAGCTGGGTGTTGGTAAAGCTTTGCTGGAAGTTTCCTTTCACAGCACGAGGCTCAAAGTTCTCATCATCTCGCCGAGGTTCATAAACCAGTGCCGCCGCCATGGCAGCCAAAGAAGGAGCATCTAGGTTGTCCCAGATCTTGAGGCGAAGAGCCTCTGCGACTAGCAAGTCACGCTCACCATAGATTCGAGCAAGCATCTTTCCGGACTCGGTGACCAGCAAGTCTTGATCTGAATCATCTAGATAGTCAAGCTCAATTAGTAGCTCGCAGATCTTGTCAAAGGTGGATGCAACAAGATTTGTTCGTCCTTCAATCTGGTCCAGAATCGCCTGGGTCTCACGATGCAATTGCCACCAACGCTCAGCCCATCTGGAGTGAGCTTCACGATGCGTACACAAGTGACAAGGATGTGTTTTCATTCGCACCTTGAGCTCTGCCAGCTTTCGTTCCTGCTCGCTGCGACTTTTGGTTTGCCTGATGTCCTTCCCACGCTCTTGTCTAGTTCTGCCAGAAGCCAAACTCTTTTCAATATCGGTTAGCTCTCTTCTAATGCTTGAGTACCCGAAGAAATCCCCCAAGTGGCACTCCATGGACTTGGCGTAGCCATCAAGTGAAATTTGCTTCTCTCGAATTCCCTTTGCGAGACCAACCACGGACCTATCTGCCTGAAACTGAGCAAAGGAAGTTTCCAGAACTTCTCGGGCGCGTTTACGTCCAAAAGCTTCAATCAAATTCACTGCCATGTTGGCTGTTGGTTTGAAAGGGCTAATCAACGGATAGCTTCGTTTGCTGGCAAGACCCGCAACGCTTGCAGGGTCAAGATTTCCCGACCACTGAATTACCGAATGCCCGAGGGTGTCGATGCCCCGTCTGCCGGCTCGCCCTGTCAGTTGGGTGTACTCCCCCGGAGTTATCTGTACCCTGGACTCGCCGTTGAATTTGTCCAAACGCTCAAGAACCACGGTGCGGGCAGGCATGTTGATTCCAAGGGCTAGGGTTTCGGTTGCGAAAACCACCCTCACTAGCTTTCTTAGGAATAGTTCCTCAACCACTTCCTTGAAAGCTGGCAACATTCCTGCATGATGGGCCGCCACTCCTCTTTCTAGACCACTGAGCCACTCAAAGTATCCGAGAGTTGCAAGATCCTCATCGGCGATTGACGCCGTCTTCTCTTCAACCAAGTACCGAATTTCAGCTTGCTCTTCGCGGGTTGTTAGGCGAACTCCATACTGGTGGCATGCTCTTACCGCGGCATCACAACCGACTCGAGAGAAGATAAAGAAGATTGCCGGCAGCAGGTCGTTGTCTTCGAGTATTTCAACAACTTCGGGTTTGCTGATCTTAGGAATTCTCGAAAAGCGCTTGTCCAGTTCGCCCTTAGGTTTTTTGCCTTTGGTGTACTTGCCGATAGGAATTCTCAACTTAGACGAGTGTTTTTGAACCAGTTCTGCGTTTACCCGTTGATTTTTTGAACCTGCAGCAAACAACTCCATGAGTTCATCGCCAAACAGTACGTGCTGATCCAACGGCACCGGTCGGTGCTCCGATACAACAATTTCAGTATCACCGCGTACCTCTTCAAGCCAGGCACCAAATTCTTCGGCGTTTGAAACCGTTGCGCTTAGAGAAACCAGCTTGACGTCTTTCGGTAGGTGGAGAATAACTTCCTCCCAGACTGCTCCTCGGAACCTATCGGCTAGGTAGTGAACTTCGTCCATAACCACAAAGCCCAGCTCAATAAGCGAATCAGAGTTCGCATAAATCATGTTCCGCAACACCTCAGTGGTCATAACAACAATCTGGGCGTCGGAATTTGTGTTGGTATCGCCTGTTAGCAGACCTACTCGATCAGGTCCGTACCTTGCCACTAGATCTGAAAACTTTTGATTACTGAGGGCTTTTATCGGAGTTGTATAGAAAACCTTCTGATTCTTTTCGATGGCTAGATGAATAGCAAATTCGCCAACGATGGTTTTTCCAGCGCCCGTTGGAGCAGCAACAAGTACGCCTTTCCCTTTTGCCAAAGCGTGGCAGGCCTGTTCCTGAAATGGGTCAAGTGCGAAATCCAACAATTCGAGAAATGAGTTGTAGCTGGGCGCGGTTTGTTTTAATTTCGCCCTTGCGTAGCGCTCGGCAGCGCTCAAGTCCTCTGTCACCACGAAAGCTAATTCGCGTCTTGTGGGTCGACTAGTTCGAGAGCAGCCATCTTTCGGGCAACACGCTTATCGTGCAAGAACGCTACACCTGCTGCTAAGAAGTAAAGAATCAAGAGCGGAATCATAAGTAGAATCATGGCCATCGGCTCGGCTACTGGCGTTGCGATTGCTCCAACTACAGCTGAGATCAGTACCGCCATCCTCCAAGACTTGATGATGTTCTGCGCTGTAATAACTCCAGCAAAGTTCAGCATTACTAGCGCAACAGGAAGCACGAAAGCCAGACCGAAAACTAACAGAATCCTGATAGTGAAAAGAATGTATTCACTGGCGTTTATTACATTCGCTGCACCCTCGGGTGTGAATCCAACAAGCACCGTAACAAAAGTTGGAAGAGAGGACCAAGCCAGTGCAGTTCCTCCGATAAACAAAGGTACGGACGCAACTACGAATCCGATTGTGTAGCGTTTCTCGCGTCTTTTTAGACCTGGAGTAATAAATGCCCAAAGGTTATAGAGCCATATTGGCGCACTCATTACAATCCCGAGGAAAATTGAAACCTGCAAGCGCACATCGAAAGCCGAAACAACAGTTGGAAAATTTATAGTCACGTCACTGCCGGGCTTTGAAGCTAGTTCAGTAATTGGTCTCTGCAGCTCGTTGAACACGAAATCAAATAGGTACCAACCAACGACAGATCCACCAATGATGAACAAAGCAGACCAGAAGAGTCGATTACGGAACTCTTTGAGATGCCCCGAAAGGCTCATCTTGGCGTCGGGGTTTTTGTTCCTGACCACTTACTTGTCGGTGGGGGTTTCACCCTCAGCAGGCTTGTCGGCCGGCTTAGCTTCGTCAGTGGACTTGATTTCCTTACGGAAGATTCGCATCGACTGAGCTAGCGACTTAGCTAGACCTGGAAGCTTTGGCCCACCCCAGATCAGCAAAACGATTGCCAGAATAATGATCCATTCCCAGCCCTGTAAACGCATAAGCTTCCCTATCTCTTGCTAAAAATCTCTATCCCTAAGCCTACGCTCTCTCGAACGCTTGCGGGCCCTTGCCTCGCGAAGGAACTGCTGGCGCTTGGCTATGTGCAGCGCTGGGTCCTCCCCAAGCGCTGAGACAGCCTTGGCGATTACAGGGGCTTTAGCGTTTGCCTCCGCCAACTTCTCGAGTTGCGACGCAAGTGTCTTTGCGGGCTTGGCAAAGCGGAGAAGTTTTGTAAATAGATACACCGCTGAAAACAACAAAAGCGCTAGGGCGAATCCACCTGCAAATAACCACTCCATGACTGTAAATCTACTCCGCTACAGCTGCAGCTTTTCGCTGCCCAAGAGCCCGTTGGGCAAACTCTCTAACCGCTACCCGTGCGGCTGCTGGAGCTAAAACACGAACCTTCCCGCTGTACTTTGCAACTATTCTTCCCAATGTCTCTAGCTGACCAATCGGAATCTTGACCTGGACGCTCTTGTTTCCCGAGATCTCAAACTCAGGTTTGTAATCGGCGATCAATGCAAACGCCTCAGGGTCAACTTCGAATAGTACTTCTATGTCAGATTTGCGAACTGAGTAAATCTGATCGGGCTCGGTGTCCGCCAGTTTACGCTCTTCAAATACTTCCAGTAGTTCTATCTCCCGCATTCGATCAAGCCGGAACACTCTTGATTCCTGGTTGCTTCGGCAAAATCCCTTTACAAACCAGTTGGCTTCTCGAGATTCGAGTAGCTGGGGCTCAATCTCCCTGTTTGTGATCTCACCAGCTGAATTAATGTACGAGCATTTCAGAGCTCTTGATTCTGCTACTGCCTGTCGGACTAGAGATAAATCACCATCTCCTTCCGTTGGCTGAACCATAAATGGAAGCTCTTTGGTGCCCAGGGCACCTCGCCCAAGGATTTCCAGAAGCTGTTTGATTTGATCCTGATCTTTAGTGTCAACCAGATTCATGAGGTAAGAAAGTCCACTGGCTATCGCGGCTGCCTGTCTAGCAGAAAGCCTTGGGACTGCTTCCAATGTTGGTGCAAAACTTAGATCAACAATTCCTTCTTCCAAGAGGTCATAGTCAAGAAAGAAAAGCTCGTCAGGTCGATACATCCCAACTCCAGAAAGTGAAATTGTCACCACAGCTGAACGAATCTCTTTTTCGGTGACCTGGAAGTGACTTGCAAGGTCACTGAGTCCCTGCTGCCTGTTGTTAATCAGATACCCCGTAAGAGACAGCATAAAATTGTAGCGATCTGCACCGCTAAGGCTTGAGCTTTTAGGCATGTGTATCACTCACCTTTTGCAAATTCGCTCTGATGAGATCAGCCAGCTGTTTTGGTTCAATTACTTCGATCTCATCTGCGAACTCCATCAATTCCTCAGCGAATAGGTAAAAGTCCATGAAGTTCACCTCGAACTCCGTCTGGTTGGCAGCCAAGTCAAAATGAAACCATGCTGCACTGGCCGCTGAAGTCTTTAATTTCGCTGTCTGGGAAAGTTTGTGTAGCTCTAGATCGGCAAGCGTCTTGGTGATCTCCGCGCTTCCGGGAGGGTCAAAACTGACGTCCTGGATGTCGATTTCAGAAACTATGCGTCTAAGAAGAAAATTTCTTGGCTCCTCCCGGTCGAGATCAAAGCCAACAAGAAGCCACTGGCCCCCAATGTTTTGAAGCGACCATGGTTCAATGTTTCTTACTGAAAAATCACTTTCACCAGGCTTTAGATAATCAAATGAAACTCGGGAACAAGATTCAATTGCAGTTGAAAGCGGCAGAAAACTAGGCTCGTGGGTTCGAATTCTTGGTGCTATTCCGATAAGTGAGCTTCCGTCTGCCTTTTCTCCCATAGCGCGAATGCGATGTATCGCCCTATTGGCATCTGCAGAAAGTGAGGCCTTAGCCCAAACCTGCGCTGCAAGGTTCAAAAGTGCAACTTGCTTTGAAGAAAGAGTAAGACCTTTGGGCCAGACGAAATCCTCATTTGCGATCAGGTATCGAAACTCTTGGTTATCACCCATTGCCTCCTTTGGAACAAACGACCTCCAAAGGATTCCGGCGCTCGATAGTAAAGTCTTGTCCCGCTCAAACATGCGGTTGATTGCTGTTAGGTCTCCCCCGGGTACGTAAGTTTCTTTGTAGCCCTGAACGGTAGCGAAAATCTCAGATTTAGATAGACCGCTTCCTGCAACTAGCAGCGCACAGGTCAGATTGAATAGCCGCTCCGAAAGATCAATCTTTTCAGGCATGTTAGCTAGTTGTTAGTTCCCAGAATGTCGATAACGAACACAAGAGTTGCTCCAGGAGGAATTGAACCAGCTCCTGCATCACCGTAGCCAAGCGCTGGCGGAATGACGGCGATTACTTGAGAACCAACAGGTTGCCCAATAACCGCAGACAAGAACCCTTCAATCAAGGCACCTTCTTGCATTTCGAACTGGGTCGCTTGTCCAGAGTCCCAACTTGAATCAAACTTCTCTGAGCTGTCCCACAAAAAACCGCTGTAATGAAGAGTCACAAGTTGACCCTCTTCGACCAGATCGCCCGAACCACGAATCAGCTGTGCAACTTTAAGCTCAGTAGGAGCGGCAGTATTTGGAATCGTGATCCCAGGTACACCATCTGGAGTAGTCACAACAGTTGGAAGGCCCGCTTCAGGGGCAACGTTAGCGCCGGTCGCTTTTTCAAGGAAGACGCGTTTTAGATCGAACACGAAGATAAATGCGTCGGCTGCGCCAACCCCCAGTTCGGGGACGCCTTCGCCGCTGTGAGCTTGGTCTGGAGGAATAATTGCCACAATCCTAGAACCTTCTTTTGCACCAGCTAAGGCTTCGCAGAAGTTTGGAACTTCGCCTGGGCCAAAGGCTCCTGACTGAGCTTGGGTGCCATCAAAACTTGTCTGCTGAATAAGCTGCCCGCTCCCGCCGTTGTAACCTGCGAACTCGAATTCAACAAAATTGCGGCCGGTGAATACCGGACCCTCACCAGCAATTACCACGCGTGATTGGATCGACTCTGCACTAAGCGGTGAAGGGAAGCTGACAACCGGCTGCTCCCCGAGAGCTCCAGTAACTGAAACGGATTCCACTTGGGCTCCAGTTTGGATGGAGGCGCAGGCATAGCTTTCAGCCGGGGCACAGCTTGTTAGAGAGGCAGTCAGGAGAATGCTGGAAAGTAAGAGAATCGACTTGTTCAAAGGGGGCAACTTTCTAAAGATTAGTTATTAAAAGTTTACTGGCACAGCGGAGTAAAGAAAGCTGCTGCTATGAGGTGGCCTTTCGGACCGCCTTACGAAGCTTCTTTTCAGAGATCTTGCGCTCCCCTAGGCCATCTGGATTCCAAGCAAGGACATCCTCATCCTTGTATTCAGTGGATTTCACCTTTGATTTGAACTGAGGCAAAACCGCACCTGGTGCGAGGCGACGCGCAGTTAGTAAAAAGCCGGTGTGCGCAATCATGCGATGCTCTGGCCTAACTGCTAATCCCTGCAGGTGCCACGGTCTCATCAATGCTTCAAAAGCGATAGGTTCGGTAAACAATCTTGATGAACGGAGATCTTCCGCGACCCTGGAAAGCTGGGTTGCAGTTGCAACGTAAACAATTATCAGACCGCCTGGGGCAAGGGCGGTAGCACACTCATCAATACATTCCCAAGGCGCCAGCATGTCCAGCACAACACGGTCCACGCTTTGAGGTTTTAGCTTTTTAGGAAGTTGCTCCTGCAGGTCTCCCAGGTGAATATTCCAGTTCTTCGGATTAGATCCCAACTGAGCCTTTACGTTCCCAGCGGCAATCTCCGCGAATTCAGATCGACGTTCAAACGAATGCAATTCGCCGGAATCTCCAATCGCCCGGAGCAAGTACATGCTTAGAGCACCTGAACCTACACCGGCTTCAACAACTACAGCTCCAGGGAAGACATCCCCTTCAACAAGAATTTGCGCGGCATCTTTTGGATAGATGATGGCTGCTCCGCGCGGCATGGATAACACAAAGTCATTCAAAAGCGGTTTCAATGCCAGGTACTCGACGCCGTTCTGGGTTGAAACAACGGAACCATCTGGTTTTCCGATAATGTCGTCGTGTTTCAAGTCCCCGCGGTGCGTGCCGAAGGCACCACCTTTGACTAGCGTGATTGTGTTTAGTCTTCCCTTGGGACCTGTTAGCTGGACTTTGTCGCCTGCTTTAAATGTGTGAGTTCGTTTGGTCACTTGAACAGCTTTCGAAGGTCGTTGAGTGTGACACCTTCAAGTGTTGGCCAAGTTATTCGACCTAGTTCCATGGGTATTTCTACGATGTTCTTGATTCCAACCGCTTTGGTGTTGGCGGCCTCAGCCGAACGAAGTCCGGTCACGGAGTCTTCAAAAGCAACACAGTCCTCGGGTTTTACCCCAAGAAGCTCAGCAGCTTTGAGGTAAGGCTCGGGATGAGGTTTTCCGTGACGAACATCGTTTCCCGCAACGATCACGTCAAAAGCTTCGAAACCAATTGAGTCAGCGACTTGTTCTGCCATTCGGCGCATGGACATGGTTACCAGAGCGGTCTTGATCTTCTTTTTTCTAAGTAGCAATAGAAGCTCCCTTGCCCCTGGGCGCCAGTAAATTTCCTGCTTCAACTGGGCGGCGACCCCGTCGGTAAGTTGTTGAATAATTTGCTCAGGCTCAAGATCGGAGCCAACTCTTTCCTTGATGATTTTGGATGAGTCGTATAGTGACATGCCAACCAAGCTCAAGCCATCTTGCTCGGTCCAGGGACTGTTGTTGGCCTTAGCAAAGGCGCCTTCGCTCTTCATCCAGTAAGGCTCTGAGTCGATGAGTGTGCCATCCATGTCCCATAGAACGGCTGCTGGGAGTTGCTTGAAAATCATGATGGTTGAAGTCTAGCTTTGGCATTTAGCCTTACAGTTAAGTCATCTCAAACAATCCAGTAACCAAAGGGCAAGATTTCTAAAAAGTGACTAGCGAAAACAGTATTTTCGGTGGCCGGGTGCTCATTTGCGCATTCGAGGGCTGGAACGACGCAGCTGAATCTGCCAGTTCTGCCGCCAAGTTAATCAGCGAAACACTTCAGTGCCAGGTTGCTGCCGAAGTTGACCCAGAGGACTACTACGACTTTCAATTCACTCGTCCATCTGTTTCCTTTGATGACTCGGGAGATCGGGAACTGACTTGGCCAGGCACTGCCTTCATGATTTCGACCGACAAGGATCCGGTTCTTTCAAGATTCAGTGTTCTGATTGGAACTGAACCAGCAAGACGATGGAAATCGTTTACAGCCGAGATATTGGAAATGATTGAAGATCGCGAAATTGAAGCGGTTATTTTCCTGGGTGGAATGCTTGCCGATACACCTCACACAAGACCCATAACCGTAAATGCCACAAGTCAAAACGAGAAAGTTCGCTCGGCTATGAACATCGAGCGTTCGAGCTACGAAGGACCAGTTGGAATTTTGTCAACAATCGGAATAGCACTCGAAGAAGCTGGTATTCCCACCATGGCGCTTTGGGCGGCGGTGCCTCACTACGTGCACAACTCTCCTTCCCCCAAAGCAACTCTCGCGCTTATGGCTGAGCTAGAGAAGATGTTAGGAGTGAGCTTCTCTCAAGGAGACTTGGCTGACCAAGCATTTGAGTGGGAGCGCGGCATCGACGAAATTGCCGAGAACGATGAAGAAATGGCTGGATATATCCACCAGCTCGAGAAAACCCGTGATGAGTTCGAATCGGAGGCTGCTTCCGGTGAGGCTATAGCTCGTGAGCTTGAAAAGTTCCTGCAGTCCGAAGAAAAGCCGCCTGAGAACTAGGCAGTTAGTGCACCACTTGTGAGCATCACAAGGAGCCAAACACCAACACCAACTCGCCAAATCACAAACGGCAGGAACGAACCCCTCTGCAAATACTTAAGCAAGAAGTGAATAACGCTCAGCCCGACTACTCCCGAGGCAATTGTTGCCACCATTGTTGCAACTAGTAAGTCCTGACTTAGGTCGACTACTGAGGAAAAGAACTGAAACAGTCCCGAGCCAAGAACTGCTGGAATCGCTAACAAAAAGCTGTAGCGAGCGGCCGCTTGCCTTGTGTAGCCCAGCATCAAACCAACAGTGATTGTGCCTCCCGAACGGGACACTCCTGGAACTAGTGCCAAAGCTTGACCAAATCCAAATAGCATGCCGTGCGAAAAGTTTAGGTCTTTGATTTCCTTGGTTTTTCTGCCGAAAAAGTCCGCGAGCCCTAGCAAGATGCCGAAACCAATAAGCGTGTAAGCAATGACCCAGAGGTTTCTGACGTCATTTTCAATAAAGTCTCTAAACGCTAGTCCAAGAACTAGAACCGGAAGAGTTCCGATGATAATCAACCAGCCGAGTTTGGTATCGCTGGTCATCGTTGACTTGGGCTTGATTGACCAACCAAGCCAGGACGATCCAATGCGGACAATGTCCTTTATGAAGTACGAAACAACAGCTAGTTCCGTTCCCAGTTGGATAGTTGCGATAAATGCCGTGAGCTGTGGCTTTGATAGTTCCGAGAGGTTCATCAGCTGTTGTGCAATTTGGACGTGAGCCGAAGAAGAAATAGGCAGGAACTCTGTTAGTCCCTGAACTAAACCTAAAATTAGGGCTTCAAAAAAACTCACTGATCGTCTTCAGCCAATGTGAACGGTAGAAACTCACCGAGCTCAGTGCTAAGTGCTTCTTCGTAGTTTAGAAACGCATCCTCAAGTTGGTAGTAGGCCTGTTCAACACTTGAATCTTCTTCGCCCCGCTTTGAACTGGCCGCATCAAAGTGCTTCTCAAAAGAAGCAATCAGTTGCGACAGCGCATTTCTAGGATCAGTAGCCATAAACCAAAACTACCCTCATTCGCCTTCGGTTCCAAGTATCCAGAAGATTTAGCAAGGATGGCTCGTGCTAACATTGGGCCCGTACAACAAGTCACGTCCGGGTGGCGGAATGGTAGACGCGCTAGCTTGAGGTGTTAGTCCTCGCAAGGGGGTAGGGGTTCAAGTCCCCTCTCGGACACAAACTATTGAACCAAAAGGTCAGATTCCTAGGACTGCCTTTGCAATCAAGAAGTAAATCACCAATCCAGTGGCATCCACGAATGTTGTGATGAACGGATTTGAGAAAACAGCCGGATCAGCTCTGAGGGCTAGACCAACTAGTGGCATAACTCCCCCGACAGTTGCTGCAACGGTACATATTGCAAACAACGTCAAACCGATGACCGTTCCAATTTGAACCCCAAAAACTGCCGAAGCCAAACATAAACCTATGGACCCAAGCAGCAGGCCAAGAAGTGCGCCTACTCTCAGCTCACGAAAGAGCACCAGCCAAATATCCTTGGTGCGTACATCTTGCAATGCCAGAGCTCGCGTGACAGTCGTGGCCGCTTGGTTGCCAGTGTTTCCACCTAGGCCAATAAGCAGTGGAACAAACAACGTGAGAACCACAAGCTGTTCAATTTCAGCTTCAAAAGCACCAAGCACGGAAACTGTAAAGGTGGCTCCAAATGCAAGAACCAAAAGCCAGATGACTCGGGAACGCACGATGGCAAAAACTGGTGTTGAAAGATAAGGCCTTCGAAGCGGCTCCGCTCCTCCGGAGCGGGCAGCATCCTCGGACTCTTCTTCTTCCAGGATGCGAAGAGCATCATCAACAGTCAAAATTCCAACAAGTCGCTTCTCGTTGTCCACAACCGGCAATGCCAGAACCTTTAGATCCGAACATGTTCTCGCTGCAAATTCCTCATCATCGCCAGCATTGACCATCAAAGGCTCAGCCATCACTTTGGAAACTTTGGTGCGCGAAGGAGTTCTCATCAGGTCGCGAAGGCTCACTACTCCAACTAATTCACGTGAAGAATCAACAACGGGCAGTGTGTAAATAGTTTCTGCTGACTGCAGCTTACTTTTCACCTTGACAAGAGCCTGAGATACGCTGTCTGTGCTTTTGACCGATATATACTCGGGGCTCATGCGGCGTCCAATTGAACCCTGTGCGTAGCCGAGAACCTCACTTGTTAGCCCACGCTCCTTGGGGGATAGACCCGTTAGCAGTCGGTTTGCAACACCGGCTGGTAGTTCGTCGAGCAAACCGACTCTGTCGTCTGGATCGAGTTTTGCAAAGATCGAAGAAACTTCTTCGGAGTTCAGTTCTTCAAGAAGTTCTCCTTGAAGGGCTGGCGCCAGAGATTCAAAGACTTCCAAAGCTAATGTTTTAGGAAGGACGCGGTAAACAATCGCACGCTCGGTTTCGTTTAGCCGTTCAATTAAGGAAACAAGCTCTCCGGCTTTGAGTTTTCTAGCGTAGGCGGCAATTCCAGATAGATTCGCAGAGCCAAGAGCTTCTTCTATCAGGTCCATAAGCTGGTCAGCTTCTAGCTCGTCTTCGTTGTTCATCGAAGTCTCCTATTCGCTGGCTGCCATCTTCTTCTTCCAAGAGTAATTCACCAAACGCAAGTACTGGGTTAGGGCCTTGACTAGATCCGACAACCTTCGTTATCGCAGCTAAGTGTTAGGGCCCTGGCATCGTGCCATGCATCTGCGGCAGGCAGAGTTAGCTTGTGCTGGACCCGCGTGACTAAGCGCTGTAGCCGGCGTAACTTAGACTTGAGCCAATGTCTATCAGTGACCCCAACCCATCGGTCCTTTCCGAGGCTGCTCGCTTCGGACTCGATTACGCTCGCGAGCAGCTGGCGGGTAAATCAATTTTGGTTCTAACTGGTGCTGGTGTGTCGACTGAATCAGGAATCCCAGATTATCGCGGCGAAGGAAAGACTGAGCGCCACCCTATGACTTTCGATGTGTTCATGGGGAGTGAACAAGCTCGAGCAAAGTACTGGGCGAGAAGCTATGTCGGATGGTCGATAATTGCCAACGCCAAACCTAACGGAAGCCATTTTGCCCTCGCTCAAGCCGAAAGTCTCGGACGCATTTCTCACATCATCACTCAGAACGTTGATTCCCTGCACCATCAAGCTGGGTCAAAAAGCGTCACTGAACTACACGGTCGACTAGACAAAGTGATTTGCATGTCTTGCCGGGTTCTAGTTGATCGCTTAGAGCTGGATATTCTAATCAAACGGCTAAACCCGAAAATCAAAAAGGATGCGCCCGCTGAATTCACACCGGACGGAGACGCCGAAGTTGAAGCCTCGGCAGATTTCGTGATTCCTAAATGTCAATCCTGTGAAGGAATACTCAAACCAGATGTCGTATTCTTCGGTGAGAGTGTCCCTACAGAACGGGTTGTTTCGACGATGGCACACCTCGAGCGTTCCGAAGCGCTTTTAGTTGCTGGCAGTTCTTTGACTGTAAATAGTGGCATGCGATTTGCCAGGGCTGCCAGTAAAGCTGGAAAACCGATCGTAATTGTGAACGTTGGTCCAACCAGAGCCGATGACATCGCTGTCGCCAAAATCGAAGCTTCAACATCTATTGCACTCAAGGAGCTGCTAATTGACTAACACTTATCTAGGGCTGCTCCGTCACGGTCAAACTGATTGGAACATTAACTTCCTGTTGCAGGGAGTCACAGACATCCCAATGAATCAAACAGGAATTGAACAGGTAAAGCTTGCAGCTAGAGCAGTCAAGGCCGAAGATTGGGATGTCGTTCTTACTTCTCCCCTTTCTCGCGCCAGAGAAACCGCCGAGATAATCGCCAGCCAGCATGGATTTTCTGAGATCATCGAGCAAGAGTTATTAATTGAACGCTCTTTCGGCGAAGCTGAAGGCCTATCCCACGAGCAATGGCGTGCGAAATATTCAAACCTTGATGTCATACCTGGCGGGGAAAGTAGAACTCAATTAGCCAAACGCTCTTATCTTCTGCTTGAAACAATTTCTCGAGAGCATGCTGGCAAGCGAGTGCTTGCGGTTTCTCATGGAGCCTTGATTCGAACCTTGATTTCCATTGCTAGTGACAATGAGCTTCCTCGAGATGGTGAAAGACTAGGCAATGCATCGCTCAATGTTGTAAAGCACAGCGAGAATTCTTGGCAAGTGGCCCACTACTCCCTTGAGCCCTTGGTCCCCTAAAGACTTCGGAGTACATCCAAAAGCTGCCTGGCAGATTTGTTCCAATCGAAGTATCTTCCTCGTTCTCTTGAGAGAGAACAAATCTCTAGCCATTTCCCTGATTCCTCAAGCGTCCGAACTTGCTCTGCAAACTGTTCTGGACTTGTTGGGTCAAAGTACAGCGCGGCGTCCTCTCCGATTTCTCGAAAAATTGGGATGTCGGACAAAATTAGAGGGGTTCCATGTCCCATTGCTTCAACTAAAGGAATTCCAAAGCCTTCGTCCTTGGAAGCAGATACAAGGGCAAAAGCGCCGGCCAATTCATTGGAATATTCTAAATCGGTGACACCATTTCTAAAGGTGATCCTGGATTCGGCACCACCAGCAATAGTTCGAAGGGTGGACTCGCGCTTCTTAGCTATCTTGCTGAGAAGAACCAACTCGTACTCGGGTAAACGCTTCATTGCTTGAACTAGGACCTCCACGTTTTTGTACTCCATGAAGCTACCCATGTAAACGAGCTTGTTTCTGGAAAAATCACTTATTGGCCCAGCAACCTCAATTTTTGGAGCAAATGACGCTTGCGCGGCATAGATTACATGAACAGCTTTTCTAGTCAGCCCTCTGCCGATAATGAGAGTCTTGCTGGTTTCAGAGACTGTCACCACCGCATCTGCTCGATTTAGTAACAGCCGAATCGGGGTAAAACTTAGGTGGTAAAGCCGCCAAGCAATCCGCACCGGAAGCGAAAGAAATCGTGGAGCTTTTGGATGAGAGTAGTAAATCAAGTCATGCAGGGTGAGAACGAGTTTGTATCTTCTCCCCAGAGATCCCATTGTTTGCATGGGAGAAAATACGTGCGTGGCTCCGAATTTGTTGAGTTTTCGGGCTAGACCCAGTTCGGCCAGAGGGTTAGTTGGACTGTTGCCAACTATGTACTCGGTATCGGCAGGAAGCCACTTCAGCACACTTTGATCGCTGATAAGTGCAATGACTGCTGTCTGTTTGGCCAGTGCAGAGAATAGCTCTGTTGAAAATCGTGATATTCCATCGTGGTGCTCGTCTCTGATAAATCTACAATCAAAAATCAGTTTCATTATTGCGAATCCAGAAACTCACTGATGTAGCTTGCTGCTTGTTCTGGTGCTTCGTAATGCACAAGATGGCCAACTCCCAGAATTTCTCTATATGTCGAATTCGAATATAGTTTGCTAACTCGCCGCTGGGACTCGATGTCGGTTATGTCATCGAGGGTTGCAGCTACAACCAGGACTGGAGATGCAATCATCGGAGCAAGCTTAGACAGATCTGTAGAAATTGAGGCCATATAACCCTCTGTTGCCACCTCAACAGTGGCAAAGTCACTGAAGTTTGACAAGTGTTGATTGTGAATCCACCGGCGAAGTCTTCTCTGCTTGGTCTTTGCCATCACCACACTCATAACCATCACTGCGAGTCTGCTTCTTAGTAACCATTGTCCGATAGCTTTCGGAAGAGCTGCCGCCAGCGAATAGTAAACCTTAGTCAGATTTGTTAGCGCTGCTCTCGGGCCTTCAAGTGCTGGTGAAGATACGGGGTTTACAAGTGTCACCGATCGTGGCGAATGCCGCGTGGCATAAAAGCCAACTACCAGTGAACCAAAGCTGTGGCCCATGAGGTTCGCCTTGTTTTCCAGCTGAAGTGCTCCCAGAAATTTGTGCAGCCAATCAGAGTAAGCCTTAATCGAATGCGTCATTTTCAAGGGAGCGGACTCACCAAATCCTGGAAGATCTGGAATTATCACTCGGTACTTAATCAATCCAGCGGCAATAGCTTGAAGTCCTCGATGGTTGCCCCTATAGCCATGAATCATCACTAGCGTCACATCGGAGTTGTCTGCTGACGGATACTCGAAGTAAACGCAAGGGCCACCATCAATCTCGACAGAATTCCGAACTGCTCTTGAGTCGGCTGATTGGTAAAGGTCTTGAGCAAGCACACCTCAAGTCTAGATTGGATGTTTCAACACCGCCTTAGCGCAAGGCATGAATACCTATGAGCTGTCCTAGTCTTTGATTGTGAATGACCAAATGATGTTTGATTTTGTTGACCGTCCTCAATGGTCAAAGGCTATGGCCGTGTTTGATCTTGAAACCACAGGGCTTGATCTTCGCGAGGCGCGAATCGTCACGGCTTGTGCGGTTGAAATCGACCAAGACGGCAACATTACCGGAGCAAACAAAGAGTGGCTTGCCAATCCCGAAATTGAGATACCAGTAGCCGCTTCCAACGTTCATGGGGTCACCACTGAAATTGCAAGAGCCAATGGCCGGCCTGCTATTGAAGTGGTTGGGGAATTATTGGAAACCTTGCGAGGCTTTTTCGCTAGAGGTCTGCCCGTAGTTGCCTTTAATGCCCCGTACGATTTCACTATCTTGCACTATGAAGCACTGCGGCATTCTTTAGAACCAATCAATGACCCTAGGCCAGTAATTGACCCCATGGTGATGGATAAATTCGTTGACACCTACCGATCAGGCAAGCGAACTCTAGAGGTTGCCTCAAAAGTGTACGGAGTCGGGCTTGAAGATGCTCACAATGCAACTGCAGACGCGGTTGCGGCAGGGCGTGTGGCGCAAGCGATAGCTATAAAGTATGCGGAGAAGTTACCGGCTGATTTGAATGTGTTGCACAATTCTCAAATTGAATGGAGTTCTAACCAGGATGCTTCATACGAGAAGTTTCGAAGGGGAACTTCTCCGGAGTTCACGATCCAGCGAGGCTGGCCGCTAAAGCTTTAGGAGCCGAAGTTTTTGTATCGGGCGTTAAAGCGCTCTACGCGTCCGGCAGCATCCATGATTCTCTGCTTACCGGTGTAGAAAGGGTGCGAAGCGGAAGAGATTTCAACGTCGAATACTGGGTATTCCTGTCCATCTTCCCATTTGACAGTCTTGGTACTTGAAAGAGTGGAACGAGTTAGAAAGCTCTCACCAGAAGCAAGGTCGCGGAAAACAACAGCCTGGTACGTTGGGTGAATTTCTGACTTCATGTTCGAATACTTTCTAGAAATTGGCTTTTGCCGCCTGATTCGGCAACTTCCCTACTATACCAGAGCGAAAACCGAAAAAACTAGCACCTAATTCTTGGCCCTGACCCTGAATCTGTCGCCATCTTTGGAGACTTCAAGCCCAAAGCCGAAAGCGCCAGAGATTTTCTCGGTAGTAAGGGTGGCGTCAATCTCCCCGGCCGCGTAGACCTGCCCCCTGGAGAGAATAAGGGCATGGGTGAAGCCCTTAGGAATTTCATCAATGTGGTGGGTGACCATGATGATTGCTGGAGCGGTTGGAGTGAAGGCATAACCTCCAAGAACCGATATGGTGTGTTCGCGGGCGGCCATATCCAGGCTCGCAACTGGTTCGTCAAGGAGTAAAATTTCTGGGTCTGGCATCACAGATCGGGCTATTTGAACTCTCTTCCGTTCACCGTCACTAAGGGTGCCAAAAGGTCGATCTGCAAGCTCGTCAAGCTGCCACTCAGCCAACACTCGCCTCGCTCTGCGCTCATCAACATCGTCATACCTCTCGTTCCAGCGCCCGGTTATTCCGTAGCTTGCTGTCATGACGGCATCTAGAACAGTTTCTGAATTCGGGATGTGGACACTCATTGCATTTGAGGCAAATCCGATACGGGTGCGAAGTTCGAACACATTTACTTCACCAAGCGTTGAACCAAGTAGTTTCGCGGTTCCAGTAGAGGGATGAATCTGGGACGCTGCGACTCTAAGAAGGGTCGTCTTTCCTGCCCCATTTGGCCCAACAATCACCCAACGCTGATTGGAATGGACTTGCCAGTCGACGTTATTGAGAATGGGCCTCTGGTCCCTAAGGACCGTGACGTTGTTGAAATCAAGAACCAGGCTCATGTTTCGAGCCTAGAGGATTTGGGCTTGGCTGCTTCGGTAGCCAGCTGCTATTTTGCGGGGAATCTTTGCCAGATCAAGGGGTTGAGAGATGCTGTCAGGCGGTGCGGATTCTTGAATCTGCTCTAACATCGTGATTATGAAAGCTCCTCGAATCTTTGGGTTGGTCACGGCTTGAGCGTTCTGGTTGTAATGGATGTTGACTCCACCCTTATCCAGCAAGAAGTCATTGATTTAATGGCCGACTATGCCGGCGTAATGCCTGAAGTGAAAGAAATTACCGAGCAGGCCATGTCTGGAAAATTGGATTTTAAGCAGTCCATTGCTAAAAGAGTTGGTCTTCTTGAAGGCTTATCCGAGGAAATCTTTCAGTGGTTGAAGCCGCAGATTCAATTAACTCCGGGAGTTCAGGAGCTCATTCTTGCAGTACACGAACTTGGCGGGAAAATCGGCGCCGTGAGCGGCGGCTTTAGTCAGGTGCTTGAGCCACTTGCAAAGGAAATTGGATTGGATTACTGGATGGCAAACAGTCTTGAAGTTAGAGGCGGCAAACTAACAGGTAACCTGGTCGGTCCTGTAATTGACGCCGAGGCGAAAGCTACAGCACTAAAGAGCTGGGCGTCTGATAGTGGAATTGCACTAGAACAGACCATTGCAATTGGAGATGGCGCGAACGATATACAGATGTTGGAGTGCGCGGGCTATGCCGTTGCATTTAGACCAAAGCCGGTACTAAAGCAGTACGCCGATCTAGTCATCGAAGAGAACTCGCTTATCTCACTAATTGAGAAGCTAGGCTCACGCTCCGGTTGAGTGAAGTCCGCCGTCGACGTGAATCATTTCGCCAGTAGTTGCGGGGAACCAATCAGATAACAAGGCGATAATTCCCCTTGCTGCAGTTTCGGTGTTTGACAGATCCCAACCAAGCGGTGCTCGGTCTGTCCACAACTCCTCCATTTTCGCGAAACCAGGAATGCCTTTAGCGGCAGTTGTGCGAAGCGGACCTGCGGAAATTAGGTTAACTCGGATACCATCTTTGCCAAGATAGCGAGCTAGGTACCTTGAGGTCGACTCAAAAGCAGCTTTTGCTACTCCCATCCAGTCGTACACGGGCCACGAAACTGTTGCATCGAAAGTTAATCCAACAACCGAAGAAGGGCTCTTGAGCACCGGCTTTGCTGCCATCGTGATTGATTTCAATGAATAGGCAGAAACTTCAACAGCGGTTGCTACATCCGACCAAGGAGTTTCGAGGAAGTTTCCACCCAGTGCGGTCTGAGGCGCAAAAGCGATAGCGTGAACGATTCCGTCGATGGAATCAAAGTGTTCTTTGATCCTTCCGGAAAGTGCAGCCAGGTCGTCTTCGCTGGTGGCATCAAGTTCGATAACCGGTGCCGGCTTTGGAAGACGCTCAGAGATCTTGGTTGTGATCGGAAGCATTCGCCCAAACGAGGAGAGAATCACTTCTGCACCTTGTTCTTGAGCAAGCTTGGCGACAGAGAAGGCGATGGAAGCCTCGGTGAGTACACCGGTGATTAGTATCTTTTTGCCGTCTAGAATTCCCATTCGATGCTCCTTGTTATCGTGGTTGCAAATCTCTTCTTTGAACTCAAGTACTTAGTGTCCCATTCCAAGGCCACCATCGACAGGAACTACCGCTCCCGAAATGTATGAAGCATCGTCGCTTGCAAGCCATAGGCACACTTTTGCTACCTCCGCTGGCGTTGCGAAGCGCCCAGCTGGAATTCTGGACAGGTAGTCCTTCTGCTGCGCATCAGTAAGCTCGGCCGTCATATCGGTGTCAATAAACCCAGGAGCAACCACATTGGCTGTGATTCCACGTCCGCCTAGTTCACGGGTAAGTGAGCGAGCCATGCCTACCAGGGCAGATTTCGAAGCTGAATAGTTAATCTGCCCAGGAGAACCCAAAAGGCCAACCACTGAACCAATAAGCAATACACGTCCGTAACGTTGTTTGATCATGGATTTTGTGGCGCGCTTAACAACTCTAAAAACACCATTAAGATTCGTATCAATGACTTGCTCGAAGTCCTCGTCACTCATTCGCATCAGCAATGTGTCCTTTGTGATGCCGGCGTTTGCAACAAGAATTTCGATGGGACCTAGACTCTTCTCAACTTCGGCGATGGCCGCATCTAAGGAGGCTGCATCTAGAACGTCAGCCTTGACAGCAAGAGAGCCTTCGGGGCCTGAGCCAGAGCGCACGGTCACAGCCACCTTGTGCCCTGCCGAAACAAATTCCTCGGCTATGGCATAACCAATTCCGCGGTTTCCTCCTGTGATCAGTACCACTCTTGAGCTAGTCATCAAGAAATCCTCAGCCTTTCGGGAATAGCAGCTCAGCCATCTGGTTTGAACTAAATGAAGTCTAGCCTTAGCCTTGAAATGTCCTGTTTTATTTCAAGAAGGTTGCCTTGGAAAAACCCCAGAGCATCACAACCGTTAGCCAGTCGCCTGACTCTGAGCGAAGCGCCCGCATGGTTAAATACCTCCTTGCCATGACAATTCGAGTGGTTTGTATTGTGTCGGCAATCTTTGTTGAGGGCTGGCTAATGTGGGTGTGTTTTGCCGGAGCCATCTTCTTACCCTATTTCGCCGTTGTAATTGCCAACGCTCAGGCCCCAAAATCGAGCACCATGAACCCAGTGACAGTTGTGGCCAAATCAATTTCTGTAGATCTCGGTGCGCAGTTCAAGAAGGACTAGTCCTTGACTGAAAATCCAACATCCAAATGTTCCCGCGCCGGATGCAATCTTCCAGCCACACGCGCTTTAGTTTGGGCAAATCCAAGAATACACAAGGACGGCCGCACCAAAACTTGGCTTTCGTGCGAGCAGCACTTGGAATACCTGCGAAGCTATCTAGAAGATCGCTCATTTCTTCTCGAGGTTAGGCAATACCAGTGAAATTAATGTCGAAAGCTTGGCTTCGCTGGTTGTCTTGGTTTCTGTTTGCAAGCCTGTTCGCCGCAGCGTGCGTGGGGCTAGCCAGCTGGCAGTTCGATCGGCGCGATCTAGCAGTTTCTAAGATCCAGCGAATGGTTGAAAATTACGACAAGTCAGCGATGCCTTTTGGTGAACTCTCCACCCTCAGTCTCGATGATGTGACTTCGTTGGAGTGGACTCCAGTGGATCTAACCGGCCAATACCTAACTGAACAAGAGTTGCTCGTTCGCAATAGGCCAATCGCTGGACAGCCTGGGTTCATACAGCTAGTGCCTTTCCAGCTTGCAAGCGGTGAGGTCGTGATTATCGAACGTGGATGGATTCCTGCTAACTCAGAACTAGCGCCAGCAAGTTCAATGACTCCTTCAGAAGAACCGAAAGCTATAGTTGCGCGTGTTCGACTAAGTGAGCTGACTCCAAACAGAGATTCCCCGGATGGTTTTGCAACCAGCATTCACCTTGAATCACTTGAAACCACATTAGGAACCTCAATAGAGCAGCAGTTTTATCTGCGATTGATCTCCGAATCCCCACGTGAACCAAACTCACCTCAGCCGCTTAGCAAACCCACTCTTGATGAGGGCAATCATTTGAGTTATGCAGTGCAGTGGATACTGTTCGCGCTCATGGGATTTCTTGCCTTGTTTTGGGCGATAAGGCAGGAGCAAGAGTATCGACGGATTGAGAAGGATCCAACCTATGTTCCGCGCTCTGCCCGAAACCGCAAGCGCACGGATGGCGACATAGAGGATGAACTACTAGACGTTAAAAACTAGCTAAGCGAAATTAGATCAGCGTATTGATCAGACCAGTGGTCTTCAGTTCCATCAGGCAGAATCAGCACTCTTTCCGGATTCAATGCCAGCACAGCACCTTCATCATGGGAAACAAGGACCACAGCTCCTGTAAAGCTCGCTAGCGCATTCAAGATTTCCTTGCGTGAAGCGGGGTCTAGGTTGTTGGTTGGTTCATCTAGTAAAAGTACGTTCGCTGATGAAACAACTAGCGCAGCCAAAGCAAGCCGAGTCTTTTCTCCACCACTTAGCACGGACGCTTTCTTGTTTACGTCGTCGCCACTAAATAGGAACGAACCCAGCACCTTTCGGGTGTCGACATCTCCTAGGTGCGGTGCTGAGCGCTGCATGTTCTCAAGCACAGTTCGATTCACGTCGAGCGTCTCGTGCTCCTGTGCATAGTAACCAATTTTTAGACCATGTCCGGGTTCAATTTGCCCAGTGTCGGGCTTGTCGATTCCTGCCAGCATGCGAAGCAGCGTGGTCTTTCCTGCTCCATTTAGTCCAATAATCACGACTTTGGATCCTCGGTCAACAGCAAGATCGACTGCAGTGAAAATCTCTAACGATCCATAGCTTTTGCTGAGGCCTGATGCCATCAAAGGAGTTTTGCCGCAAGGAGCAGGATCGGGGAAACGAATCTTTGCGACACGATCGGCTTGTCCTATGTCTTCAAGATCATCGAGCAATTTCTGAGCTCTTCTTGCCATCTGTTGGGCCGCGACAGCCTTTGTGGCTTTTGCTCCGAATTTTGCAGCCTGGAGACTCAAGGTTGTAGCTTTTTTCTCTGCGTTTGCACGCTCACGCTTTCGGCGCTCTTCATCGGACTCACGTTGCTTGAGGTATGCCTTCCAACCCATGTTGTAAATGTCAATTATTTGGCGATTGGCGTCCAGGTAAAAAACTCGATTCACAGTACTTTCGACAACGTCGATGTCGTGACTGATAACTATCAGTCCTCCCTGATAGCTACGAAGAAAATCCCTAAGCCAAACAACAGAATCGGCATCCAAATGGTTAGTTGGTTCATCCAAAAGCATCGTTTCAGCATTTGAAAACAGAATTCGTGCTAGCTCCACTCTCCGGCGCTGACCTCCAGATAAGGTCTTTAAGGGCTGACTAAGGATTCTTTCTTCAATTCCTAGATTGCTTGCGATTGCTGCCCCTTGGGCCTCAGCCGAATAGCCACCCGCCGCTTGAAATCTTTCTTCGAGCTTTGAGTACTTGGCCATGGCTGCTTCGGCTTGCGAACCAGTTGCTGTGGACATTGCCTCAGCACTTGCGCCGAGCTGACGAAGTAGATCCCCCAGTCCCCTGGCGTTTAGAATTCGATCTCTCGCTAGCTCCTCAGGATCCCCAGTTCTGGGATCTTGGGGTAAGTATCCAATTTCTCCGGTCCGATCAACACTTCCAGCACTTGGCGGGCCATCTCCGGCCAGGATTTTCGTAAGGGTAGTTTTGCCAGCCCCGTTTCTTCCAACTAACCCGATTTTGTCTCCAGATGCGACCCGAAAATTTACCCCGCTCATGAGTGTTCTCGCGCCTATGGTGATTTCCAGGTCTTTCACAATAAGCAAGAGCTGGTCCTTAGGGTTGATGTACTGGCAAAGCCTTTAGTCTACAATCGGGAATAACAACTGGCCGCTCTCATGATTAAGAGGATCAAATATGTCATTACACCTATCAGCTAGACCAACACTTATTGACAGAGTGGTCCCAAGAACCATTGCTACCGATATTGGCCTTGTCTTCGCAGGTGCTGTCCTAACTTCAATTGCGGCTCAAATCGCAATCCCAATGTGGCCGGTACCGATCACTGGTCAGACTTTTGCTGTGCTGCTTGTTGGTGCTGTTCTTGGAGCATCTCGAGGTGCCTTATCGATGATCACCTACTTTTCCCTAGGTGCTGCAGGTTTGCCGGTATTCACCGGAGCTGCGGCCGGAATCACTTTTGGCACAACTTTTGGATATTTGGTTGGTTTCATCGCCGCTGCAGCAATTGTTGGTTGGTTGGGTCAGCTGAGCTGGCACAAGAAAGTTTCTGGTGTACTGGCAAGTTTCCTTATAGGAAATGCTGTGATCTACATGTTTGGGCTACCTTGGCTTGCTTTCGCACTATCAAACCTAGGTTTTGCAAACGACTTTGGAGCGGTAGTAGCTGCTGGTCTTTTGCCTTTTCTAGTCGGGGACGCAATCAAGATGGTCTTGGCTGCAGCGGCTTTACCGCTGGCCTGGAAGTATCTCGGATCTAAATAGAAAATCCGATTGCGCGCATCTGCTCGCGACCGTCATCAGTAATTTTCTCTGGACCCCATGGCGGCATCCAGACCCAATTGATTCGGAATGCGTCAACCACACCATCAAGCGCCTCTGCAGTTTGTTCCTCCAAAACGTCAGTAAGCGGGCAGCCGGCGGAAGTCAAAGTCATGTTGATAAGTAGTGACTCGTCCTCATCTGCGAGCTCGAGTCCGTAAATCAGTCCCAAATCTACGATGTTGACGCCAATTTCTGGATCAATGACTTCTTTCAGCGCTTCTTCTACTTTGTCATAAAGAACTGGCTCTAATTGTCTTGGCATGCTAAGCGTTCACGTACCTGTCGTATCCATCGGCTTCTAGTCTGTCGGCTAATTCTGGGCCACCCTGCTCGGCAATCTTGCCAGCAACAAACACATGGACAAAGTCAGGCTTGATGTAGTTGAGGATGCGCGTGTAGTGGGTGATTAGTAGTACTCCCATGCCGTTTTCAGCCGTAATACGATTTACACCCTCTGCGACTACACGCAATGCATCAACGTCTAGTCCGGAATCGGTTTCATCGAGAATAGCCATTTTTGGTTTGAGAAGTTCCATCTGCAGAATCTCGTGGCGCTTTTTCTCTCCACCTGAAAAGCCTTCGTTCACATTTCGTTCAGTGAATGCCGAGTCCATCTTTAGCTTCTCCATTGCGGTCCGTACATCTGCGACCCAACTACGAAGGGCTGGAGCTTTTCCGTCAACTGCGGTTTTTGCGGTGCGTAGGAAATTCGACACGCTTACTCCAGGTATCTCTACTGGGTACTGCATGGCCAAAAAGAGACCAGCCCGAGCTCGCTCGTCAACTGACATCTCAAGAACATTTTCTCCATCGAGCAAAATTTCACCCTTGGTCACTTGATACTTCGGATGACCTGCTATCGAGTAAGCCAGGGTTGACTTACCTGATCCATTTGGACCCATAACAGCGTGTGTCTCGCCGCTCTTGATAACTAGGTCAACTCCGCGCAGGATTTCCTTTGTGCCTTGCTCGGTCTCCACCGATACATGCAGGTTCTTGATTTCTAGTGTCGCCATGTGATTACTCCGTGTCTTTGTCGTACTCGATGAATACTTCGCCGTTCTCAACCAGCACCTCATAAACTGCCACCGGCTCGTAAGCCGGCAGGTTTAGCGGTGCGCCAGTGTCGAGCGAGAATTTTGCTCCGTGAGCCCAGCATTCAATGGTTTCGTCGTCCACGAAACCTTCGCTAAGCGAGATCTCACCATGAGAGCACTTGTCGGCGAGAGCTTTAAACTCGCCCTTCTTGGTGTGGATTAGCGCAATAGCGTCGTCGCCAATTTTGATGCGCAGCGCCTTGCCTGGCTTGATGTCCTCGACCTTACAAATCATTAGCGCCATTACTTTGCGCTCCTTTCGAGCTCGTCTTCGATGGAAACTGCAAGACGTTCTTCTATTTCAGCAACACCGATTTGCTGAACAATTTCCATTAGGAAGCCGCGCACTACTAGCCTTCTTGCCTCAAGCTCTGATAGACCGCGAGCCTGAAGGTAAAAAAGCTGCTCGTCATCAAAGCGCCCAGACGCGCTTGCGTGACCGGCTCCTTGAATCTGACCGGTTTCAATTTCCAAGTTTGGAACTGAGTCAGCCCTGGCTCCATCGGTTAGAAGTAGGTTTCGGTTCAGCTCATAGGTGTCTGTGCCCTCTGCTGCCGCTCGGATTAGAACATCTCCGACCCAAACAGTGTGTGCTTTCGCGCCTTGGAGAGCTCCCTTGTAGGTCACTCGTGACTTGCAGTTAGGAGCTGAGTGATCGACAAAAATACGGTGTTCTAAGTACTGACCGGCATCTGCGAAATACAGTCCGTAGAGTGCTGCGTCTCCCCCTGGAGCGCCAAAGTATGCCGATGGCGTCATGCGTACGACTGCGCCACCCAAAGTCACCATTACGTGCTTGAGAGTTGAATTGCGTCCAAGCAGCGCGTACTGAGCCCCGTTATGAATGGAACTTGCGTTCCAGTCCTGGATTGATACAACAGTGAGTTTAGCTTCGTCTTCTAGAACGAATTCAATGTTCTCTGACAAAGTAGCATCGCCACGGTGATCTAGTACTACAACCGCGTTAGAGCCCTTCTTAGCTTCGACGATTATGTGAAGTGCGGCTGGATCTGCAGAAATAGAAGTAATGGTCACAATGCTCTGGGCTGAGTTAGTGACAGATGACGGAATAGACAACAAGTAAGCGGCTTTAGCAGCTTCCCAGCCGGCTGCCGCTACGCGATCTTCCGGGATTCCTGCAGCGCCAAAAAGTTTGTGTTCAGAATCAATCCATGAACTTTCAAACCCATCGGCAAGCTTGGCGTCGATGTCCCCTGAGAATTCATCCAGTGAGTCTTTATCCAATCCACCTAGACGGTCGGCGGAAATGTATCGCCACTGTTCTTCCCTTGTTGAAATTTCTTCAAAGTCAGCCAACTTAGTCGACTTTGGCCTTTCGGACCGAGTTTGAATTGGAACACCAAAGCCATGGCTGTGCTCCGACAACCCATGTTGAGCTGTCTTGGTTGCTTCGCTCACTAGCCGACGGCCCCTTCCATCTGCATCTCTATTAGCTTGTTAAGCTCGAGTGCATATTCCATCGGCAGCTCTTTTGCTATTGGTTCAATAAATCCGCGAACAATCATGGCCATTGCCTCATCTTCAGGCATTCCTCTTGACTGCAAGTAGAAAAGCTGCTCTTCACTCACTCGTGAAACAGTGGCCTCGTGCCCCATAGACACATCGTCCTCACGCACATCTACTGAAGGGTAGGTGTCGGAGCGCGAGATTGTGTCCACCAGTAGCGCGTCACAGCGAACAGTGTTAGCGCTGTGATGCGCTCCCGGGTTTACTCTGATCTCGCCGCGGTAAGAAGTTCTTCCGCCACCGCGTGCAATTGATTTGGAAACAATTGAAGAAGACGTGTAAGGAGCAAGGTGAATCATCTTGGCTCCGGCATCTTGGTGTTGGCCTTCTCCTGCAAAAGCAACAGAAAGAGTTTCACCGCGTGCTCTCTCGCCAGCCAAAATAACTGAAGGGTATTTCATGGTGACCTTGGACCCGATGTTGCCATCGATCCACTCCATGGTTGCTCCTTCGTGAGCGATTGCCCGCTTGGTGACCAGGTTGTAAACGTTGTTGGACCAGTTCTGGATTGTTGTGTAGCGAACACGCGCACCCTTTTTCACAATAATCTCTACTACAGCTGAATGAAGTGAGTCTGACTTGTAGACCGGAGCGGTGCAGCCTTCGATGTAATGAACGTAGGAATCTTCGTCAGCAATAATCAAGGTTCTCTCGAACTGCCCCATGTTTTCTGTGTTGATCCTAAAGTAAGCCTGAAGTGGGATTTCAACGCGGACGCCCTTAGGCACGTATACGAATGAACCACCGGACCAAACTGAAGTGTTCAGCGCTGCAAACTTGTTGTCTCCGGCTGGGATGACAGTTCCGAAGTACTCCTTAAACATCTCTGGGTGCTCTCTCAGTGCAGTGTCTGTGTCTAGAAAGAGAACGCCCTGTTTCTCAAGTTCCTCATTGATCTGGTGGTAGACAACTTCAGATTCGTATTGGGCTGCAACACCTGCAACCAAGCGCTGACGTTCGGCTTCTGGGATACCGAGCTTTTCGTAAGTGTTTTTGATTTCTTCCGGAAGATCTTCCCAGGTTTGAGCTTGGCGCTCCGTGGAGCGAACGAAATATTTAATGTTGTCGAAGTCAATTCCAGACAGGTCTGAACCCCAGGCTGGCATTGGCTTTTTGAGGAAGTATTCGTAGCCTTTAAGTCTGCGATCAAGCATCCACTGCGGTTCTGATTTCAGTCTTGAGATATCTCGAACAACTTCTTCGCTGATACCTCGTTTTGCTGTTGCACCAGCGTCGTTCCCATCGGACCAGCCGTACTCATAGATACCAAGGCTCTCTAATTCGGGACGTTCGATGATGTTCTCAGTCAATTAGGACTCCTCTATTAGATGTAATCTCTGGGTACAACCCGCCTCGGCGATGAGGAATTCCCGCATAGAATCCATGCGAAACTTGTGTTGAGGACAACTTTACCAAAATTGCCAGTTCTAGAGCCTAAATGTGAAAGGTGCCAAGGCGCATATGAAGCCAGTTCAAGCCCTTTTCTCCCCAGATCGACTAAAGCTCTATGCTTGGGCCTCGCTAGTTAGCCAGATACTGATCGTGGTGACTGGTGGATTGGTTCGCCTGACCGGCTCTGGTCTTGGCTGCCCAACTTGGCCAAAGTGCACCGAAGACTCTTTTGTCACTGTTCCCGAGATGGGTTGGCACGGCATTATTGAATTTGGTAACCGCCTCCTAACCTTTGTGTTGATCATCATTTCGCTGTTTACATTCATCGTCGTTCGAAGGACACTAAGGCATCTTCGAAAAGGTTTGACCTGGCCCGCTTTGTCACTTGGTCTTGGAATTATCGCTCAAGCTCTTCTAGGTGGACTTACCGTTCTAACTGGGTTAAATTCCTGGGTTGTTGGAGCTCACTTTTTGCTTTCAGGGGTGTTGATATCGATTGCAGCTGTCTTGGTTTGGAGGGTCTACTCGCCTGTCCATCTTCCCCTTAGCTATGCCGCGGTTCAACTGGCTTGGCCGATTTTTGTCGTGGGCTGGGTGGCAGTAGTAATTGGAGTTATTGTCACAGGGGCAGGTCCACACGCTGGAGATGCAACCACTCCGCGCAATGGTTTTGATTTGGAAATTTGGCAGCACTACCACTCCTGGCCCGCTTACATCATGACTGGGCTGGTTGCAATAGCCCTTGGCGCAGTTTGGCTCAAACTTGATTCCAACAAGCTTGAGAATTCTGCAATCAAATCACTTAGTGCTCTTCTTGGCGTATCCGTGCTTCAAGCAATCCTTGGAGTGGTGCAATCAAATCTCGGGGTACCAGCCCTTATGGCAGGCGCTCACATGTTTGGCGCAGCCGTAATCATTTCTCTACTAACCTTCCAGCTGCTAGCTCTTCGATCCAAGTACATAAGATTCGGGCGTGGCTAATTGGCCAGAATATTTTGGTTCAGGCGAGATCGGAGACTGCAAGATAATTTTGCCCTAAATACTTGCGCGAAAGCCGCCATAACGGATGGCGATAAAACCGTCATTCCGGTTTTCTGGTTCAATGCCGCTGAGTATGAGGGTCTAAGTGGACTAAGACAGCATTCGCTTACCGAATCTTTAAAGGCCCTCGACGAATCCATGGATTTTAGCCTGGAAGTTATTTCGGGTGTTGAAATGAGCTCCCTTGTTGAGTATGCGAAAAAGAACAGAGCCTCTTTCATTCACGCAACCGAAAGCTTTGACCCTGAAGGAATGGCGGAGCAGCGAAGCCTGATTTCGAAGTTGAAGGGAACGGGTATTGAGCTGGTACTTGAGGATTCCTATTACGCAGTGAAGCCAGGAACTGTTGAAAAACCAACGGATGGCACGCCCTACCGGGTGTACACGCCTTTTTACAAAGCTTGGTTTCAAATCGGTTGGCAATCGCCAGTCAAGCTCACGAAGGGTTTTATCTGGAAGTCACGTTCTGTAAAATCTGCAATTCCTCAACCAACAAAACAAGCAACTTTCGCTATCCGAGCGGGAGAAGCGTTTGCTCTGGCAACTTTCAAGAAGTTCCAAAAAGGCGCGATTATGGATTACTCCGAGAACAGAAATCGTCCTGATTTATCCGGCACCTCGCATCTATCTCACGCCTTAGCGCACGGCGAGATCCACCCAAGAACTCTGCTAGCTCCGCTAAACGAAAGCGACGGCCACACAGTATTTAGGAAAGAGATTGCCTGGCGGGAGTTCTACGCCGACGTCCTTTTCAGAAATCCACACACTCTTGATGACTACTATGAGCCACGATTCAAAGCGATGCGATACGACACTGGCCCTAAGGCAAAGGCAAAACTGGAGCGCTGGCAGTCTGGTACAACAGGTTTCCCGATGGTTGACGCCGGGATGAGACAGCTCGTGCAAACAGGATGGATGCATAACCGAGTCCGAATGATTGTTGCTTCATTTCTTGTAAAGGATTTACATCTTGAATGGCAGCATGGCGCTAAGTGGTTTGAGGAGAATCTCACTGATTTTGATCCCGCTTCGAATTCACACGGTTGGCAGTGGACGGCCGGTTGCGGTACTGACGCATCACCTTACTATCGGGTTTTCAATCCCATCTTGCAGGGATACAAGTTTGATCCTGAAGGCAAATACGTGCGCAAGTTCATTCCGGAGCTTTCGCACCTGCAAGGTGCTGAAGTTCATGAACCTTGGCTGCTAATAGATGGTCTAACTAATGGGTACCCAGACCCGATGCTAGATCACAGCATTGAGCGCGATGAATCGCTAGCACGTCTAGAAGAAATTAAAGTAAAGTAGCGGATCAACCGCAATCGCAATAAACAGCAGCGTTAGATAACTAATTGAACCGTGGAACAAGCGCATTGGATTCGCAATTTCGCCAATAATTGCTTGTCGATAAATTCGGTATGACTCAACTAGAAACCAGGTCCCCGTTGCCAAAGCCGTAATCGTATAGATGATTCCCATTGAGGCTACAGGGATCAAAAGTAGCGTCGAGGCAACTAGAGCCCAGGCGTAGAGAATGATTTGGACACCGACTGTTTGATTGTTCCGAACAACCGGCAGCATTGGCACACCGGCGTCTGTGTAGTCCTGCTTGTATCGAAGTGAAAGTGGCCAGTAATGAGGTGGCGTCCAGAGAAAGATGATCAAGAACAGCACCCAAGCAGCAGGTGCGAGCTCGTTAGTCACAGCAGCCCATCCAATAAGTACTGGCATCGAACCTGCTGCCCCACCCCAGACAATGTTCTGCGGAGTGCGGCGCTTTAGTAGAAGTGTGTATACAAACACGTAGAACAAGATTGCGGCAAGTGATAACAGGGCCGCCAGTAGATTCACCATCAGCGCCAGCCAAACTACCGACAGCACTCCAAGACCCCACGCAAACCGGTAGGCCTCTCGTCTGGTAAGTTCGCCAGTGACTAAGGGTCGACCCTTAGTGCGGCCCATGATCTTGTCTATGTCGGCGTCGATGTAGCAGTTAAATGAATTAGCGCTTCCGGCACTGAACGCCCCTCCGATGACGGTTGCAAGTATGAGCCAGATGTCCGGGAAACCCCGCTGGGCCAATATCATAGTCGGCACAGTGGACACCAACAGAAGCTCGATCACGCGGGGCTTGGTCAGCTCGAAGTAAGCCTTGGCCTTTCGCGCAAAGTTTGGGCGTTCTCGCTTGATTTCAGGTGCTGTCGTAGTCATGATTTGGTTCAAGTCTAAGCTCAATTTCGAGCCTTCTGGCTCCCAAGGTTCCCTAGGTCGTTGAGTGTAAAGTTAGACAAAAGAGTTGTCGTTGATAGGAATTTCTCAGCCCTCAGCACTTATTCAAGCTGTGCAGTGCGGCCAGTAAATATCTGCGGATTGAGAAGAAGGATGTTATAGACCGTGAGCGATTTCACTTGGACAGACCTAGACAAAAAGGCTGTAGACACAGCGCGTGTACTTGCGGCCGACGCAGTTGAGAAGGTCGGAAATGGTCATCCTGGAACAGCCATTAGCCTTGCGCCAGTTGCTCATTTGCTGTTTCAAAAGATCATGCGCCACGACCCAACCAATACTGAATGGGTTGGCAGGGACCGATTTATTCTCAGCGTTGGCCACTCCTCCCTTACTCTTTACAATCAGCTCTACTTGGGTGGTTTTGGTCTTGAACTTGATGACATCAAAGCGCTTCGCACTTGGGATTCATTAACCCCTGGGCATCCTGAATACGGTCACACCAAAGGCGTAGAAATTACTACTGGCCCTCTCGGGCAAGGCCTAGCTTCAGCAGTTGGTTTTGCGTACTCCGCAAGGTTCGAAAGAGGGCTTTTCGACCCAGAAGGGCCAGCTGGAAGCTCGGTATTTGATCACCACATCTACTGTGTCGCCGGAGACGGTGATATGCAAGAAGGCGTGACTTCGGAAGCTTCATCGTTGGCAGGTCATCAGAAACTGGGAAACTTGATTGTTCTGTACGACTCAAATCAGATATCAATTGAAGACGATGTAAACATTGCCTTTACTGAGAATCTAGAAGATCGCTACAAGGCGTATGGCTGGCACGTCCAAACCGTTGATTGGAAAAAGACCGGCCAGTACATCGAGGATGTCAACGAGCTTTACAACGCAATTCAAGCTGCCAAGGCAGTGCTTGATAAACCATCTTTGATAACCATCAGAACAGTAATTGGTTGGCCGTCTCCTAAGAAGCAAAACACTGGGAAAATACACGGCTCTGCTCTAGGGCAAGAAGAACTTGAAGGGCTAAAGAAGGCGCTTGGTTTTGATCCAACAAAAACCTTCGATGTCTCCCCCGAAGTTATTGAATACACCAGGTCCCTTGCTAAACGATCTGAACCAGCGATTTCAAAGTGGCAGTCATCATTTAGCGCTTGGGCAGCTGCAAACCCATCAGCCAAGGCACTTTTTGACAGACTGCAAAAAGATGAAACGCCAGCTGAACTTTTAGATGCCTTGCCAACTTTTGAATCCGGCACCGATGTTTCTACAAGAGCAGCTTCAGGAAAAGTTCTGAACTCAATTGCTGCGGTGATGCCTGAGCTATGGGGAGGTTCGGCTGACCTTGCCGAATCAAACAACACTACAATCGCTGGGTCAAATTCTTTCGTGCCTGCTGTCTACTCAACCAATGAGTGGACAGGAGACCGGTACGGACGCGTTCTCCACTTCGGAATTCGAGAACACGCAATGGGTGCAATTCTTAATGGAATAGCACTTCACGGTAAAACACGCTCTTATGGCGGAACATTCCTAATTTTCAGCGATTACATGAGACCTGCAGTTCGTTTGGCTGCCTTGATGAAGGTTCCTTCAATATTCGTATGGACTCATGACTCGGTGGCCCTCGGTGAGGATGGTCCAACTCATCAGCCAATCGAGCAGCTTGCAACCCTAAGAGCTATACCTGGGTTGGATATCGTAAGACCAGCTGATGCGAACGAAGTCAGTTTTGCTTGGAAGAAGATTCTCGAACGCCGCTTGGGACCTGCTGGTATTGCCCTGACCAGGCAGAACGTACCGGTTTTTAATCGGGACTCCGCTGATGAAACTGGTGTGGTTTACGGTTCCGCTAGCAATACTGAAAAAGGAGCCTATGTGCTTGCCGAGGCATCAAACAATTCGCCAAAAGTCATTCTGCTCGCCACTGGGTCTGAAGTGCAGTTGGCAATTGCAGCTCGTCTTCAGCTCGAAAAATCAGGCATCCCCACACGAGTTGTTTCAGCGCCATGTCTTGAGTGGTTCGAAGAGCAAAGCGAGACTTACCGCGAGTCAGTGCTTCCTAAATCAGTAAAGGCAAGAGTTTCTGTTGAGGCGGGTCTAGCTCTTGGGTGGGCTAAGTACGTGGGAGAAGGAAGAAGTGTCTCCATTGAACATTTTGGGGCGTCCGCTGATTACAAGACACTATTCACCAAGTTTGGAATAACGACCGAAGCGGTAGTGAATGCAGCCAGGTCTGTTGTTAAGGGGCAAAAGTGAGCTCACCCCTTCACCAACTAAGCTCCGCGGGAGTAAGCATTTGGCTTGATGACCTTTCTCGCGAACGGATCGAGTCCGGATCGCTTAAGGCACTTATTCAATCGCGTGCGGTTTCTGGCGTCACGACCAATCCAACGATTTTTGCAGGAGCCTTTTCAAAAGGAGCAGCCTACGCGATACAACTTGCTCGGCTAGCCAGCCGCGGTGCAAGCGCAAACGAGGCAATCTTTGAAGCAACAACTGATGATGTGCGTGCTGCCTGTGACGTATTTGCTGATGTGTATGCCTCAACAGATGGTGTCGATGGCAGAGTATCCATTGAGGTCGAACCTGGCTTCGCTATGGATACCGCCAAGACAGTACAACAGGCTAAGGCGCTGTACAAAGCTGTTGACCGTGAAAATGTCATGATAAAAATTCCGGCAACCATCCCCGGGCTATCGGCTATTACTCAAGTCATTGCTGAAGGCATCTCTGTAAACGTCACACTGATTTTTTCTCTGGAGCGCTACAAGCAAGTCATCGACGCCTACCAAGCTGGTATAAGCCAAGCCAAAGCCAATGGCCATAATCTTTCTAAGATTCATTCGGTTGCATCATTTTTTGTTTCACGCGTTGATTCAGAGATTGACAAGAGACTCGAAGCCATCGGCACACCGGCTGCCCTAGCTTTAAAGTCAAAAGCCGCTCTTGCTAATGCCCGATTGGCTTACGAAGTTTTTGAGAAACAATTTGAGCTTCCAGCTTGGATCAAGCTTGAGGCAGAAGGAGCTAACCGCCAGCGTCCACTTATGGCCTCTACCGGGGTAAAAGATCCGAATCTGCCCGATACGTTGTATGTGACTGAATTAGTGGCGCAGGATCTGGTGAACACAATGCCCGAGAAGACCATGGAAGCGGTTTTCGATCACGGCGTAATCACCGGAAACACCATCACTTCCAACTATGAAGACGCTCGTTCAGCTTTGGCCAGCATTGGAGCACTAGGGATTTCTTATGACGAGGTTGTTTCGTTGCTCGAACAAGAGGGCGTAGATAAGTTCATTGTGTCCTGGAATGAACTGGTTGCAACAGTTTCCACCGCTCTGGATTCATCTAAATGACCTTAAAGGTTTCACACAAAGGCAAAGTTTCTGATGCTGTAAATCAGTTTGTCCCTGAATTAGTCAACGACAAAGTAGCTTCTCGCTTGTTTGCCAAGGAACACACACTCTGGGGTAAGGAAGCCGAGGCCGAGTCCTCGATCAGGTTGGGTTGGGTAGACGCAGCCCAAAACTCCCTGTCCTTGATACCAGAGCTCCAAGTATTATCAGAAGATTTGAAAGCCAAAGGACTTACCCGCATTGTTCTCTGCGGAATGGGAGGGTCGTCGCTAGCGCCAGAGGTCATCGCAAATAGTGCCGGTGTTGATTTGATGGTCCTCGACTCCACTGACCCGTCACAGATTCAACAAGCGCTGGCTGGAGACCTGAACAAGACAGTTGTAGTTGTCTCTTCAAAATCAGGATCCACCGTTGAAACGGATTCACAAAAACGCAGTTTCGAAGCTGCGTTCGAGGGATCGGGAATTATAAAGACTGACCGAATCATTGTGGTGACTGACCCTGAGTCCCCTATGCACGATCAGGCGCTAAAGGATGGGTATCGAGTCATTCTTTCTGACCCGATGGTCGGAGGACGATACTCCGCCTTAACTGCTTTTGGAGTTGTACCCTCGCTTTTAGCTGGAGTTGACATCGAACCTTTGTTGAAAAGTGCGATTTCCGCGTCGAAACTTTTAGGTGAAGACCTGGATACGAATCCAGGACTTATTCTCGGTGCTGCTCTTGCCCGCACGGCTGGAGCAAAAAGCTTTAGAGACAAATTGGGGTTTGTTCCTGATGGAACCAAAATTCGAGGGTTTGGTGACTGGGTTGAGCAGCTCATTGCCGAGTCAACTGGAAAAGACGGTAAAGGCGTGCTTCCAATTGTCCTGGATTCAGACTCTCACGAAGTTTTATCGGAAGCGCACGACACTCTGCTTATCGGCTTATCAGCCGATGCATCTTCCTCAAGTTTTGATCTGGCCGTTTCCGGTGAACTTGGAGAACTTCTGCTTCTGTGGGAGGTTGCAACGGTAGTTGCTTCTCGGCTATTAGGCGTCAACCCCTTTGATCAGCCTGATGTTGAATCCGCGAAGATTGCTGCTAGAGCAGTACTTGATTCACCGGTTGAAGGTCTGAGCTTGGGGGTATTAGACGAAGGTGTAGAGATTTCATCCTTTGGGTACGGTCTCACTTCAAGCAAACTGACTGAATGCCTAGCTGAACTTATCGATTCGGCATCACCTGATTCATATCTATCGATTCATTGTTATCTAAACCGTGAAAATCATGCAGCTTTGACCGAACTGCGCGAACTTGTTGCACAAAAGGCAAATCGACCAACAACTTTCGGGTGGGGACCTAGATTTCTACACTCAACTGGCCAGTACCACAAGGGTGGACCAAAACAAGGAGTGTTTATCCAGATAGTTTCCGGAGACGGCAGCGATCAGGATATCCCTGGTAGACAGTTCGGCTATCGCAAGCTAATTGATTCTCAGGCCAGCGGAGATGCAAAAGTGCTCGCAGCCGGCGGTTCTAGAGTGTTAGTGCTAAGAGTCTTAGAGATTGAGTCAGGCATAAAAGCCTTGATAAGGGCGCTTAAGTAGTCAAGTTCTATTTCGAATCTTCACTAAAGACCTGAACGAACTGCTTGAGGCTAATACCTCAGCAATTATTTTTTGGCAGATTTCTTGACTGCTGGTTTAGCTGCCGTTTTTGAAGTCTTCTTTGCTGGCTTCGAAGAGGCTTTCAACTTTCTAGCTGGTTTTGCCGCCGCTTTAGTCTTTGATTTCGCTGTGGGTTTCGCAACAGGTTTCTTTGCTACTGGTTTTACAAGTTTCGCAACAGTTTTCTTAGCAGCGGGCTTCTCAACTTTCTTGACCAGCTTTGGCTTGACTGCTTTTGCTGCAGCAGCTTTTGCTGCGGCCACCTTTGCTGCTGCCGCTTTAGCAGCAGCTAACTTGGACTGCTTGACGGCCTCCTGAGCCAATTTCACGCGTCTTTCGCGGATCGATGCCAGTGCTTCATCCAGAAGATTCTTCGCTTCGTCGGAAGTGCGGCGTTCCTTTACGTAGGCAAGATGAGTTTTGTACGGTTCGTGCTTTACAATTTCTGGTGGATTCTTCTTGTCTTGACCCGCCGGCATGCCACAGTTGGGGCAGTCTATCATGTCTGGAATTTCACTTGGATCGATATGTGCGGCGAACATCGGTTCCTGAACGTGACCGTTTATGCAGTAGTAGCTGCGCTGTACTCGCTCAGATTTGAATCCTCTGTATTGCTCCCCCATCGGGCCAGCGCCAACTCGAGAACCTCTGATTGCCGATCCGCCGTTTGCCAAAGGCTATCCCCTAGAAACCAAATCTTGTAAATAGGCCCAGCCCGATTACAGCGGACACCCAGACCAATCCCAAGATGATTGTGATTCGGTTCAAGTTGCGTTCGGCAACGCCGGAGGAAGATACGTTCGAGGTGACTCCACCACCAAACATGTCGGAAAGACCACCGCCACGGCCTTTGTGTAGCAGAATCATCAGGATCAGCAGCAAGCTAGTGATAGCAAGCAGCACCTGGAGGGCAATTTGAATGGCGGCCATGATTTACCTGTTCTGTATTGGTACTAAACGATTATAAGCTGACATGCTTCTGGAAACGGCATATACCCGTAAACTCGCCTACATCTAGGCTTGCGCCGCCCACTAGGACCCCATCAACCTCTTCCGAAGCAAGAAATCCAGCAACGTTCGCGCTCTTTACGGAACCGCCATACAAGATTCTGGTGACTTGAGCCACTTCATCAGAAACTAGCTCGGAGATTGAGGAACGAAGCTTCTTCGCTACTTCAGCAGCCTGCTCGGCCGTGGCAACTTTTCCGGTGCCAATGGCCCATACCGGTTCGTATGCAACTACGAACTCCCCGATTTCCTTGTGTCCCTCAAGCGCCTTTTCAAGTTGTTGGATTGGCACCGCAGCAGCTCCCTGCTGTTCAAGTTCCTCTAAAGTTTCACCGACGCAGATCACCGGGATGAGATTGTTTCTAAAGGCAGCGGCAACTTTTGCTTGAATTACGTCTCCGTCCTCGTTGTGGAGTGTCCTCCGCTCAGAATGGCCGACCAGAACGTACTTCACATCAAGCTTGTTGAGAAATTGCGCCGAAACTTCACCGGTATAAGCGCCTGAGTCAAACTTAGACAGATCTTGGGCTCCAATTACAAACTGCAGTTTGTCTGCGTCGATTAGGGTCTGCACGCTTCTCAGATCAGTGAATGGAGGAAGCACTGCCACTTCAACTTTGTCGTAGTCGTGGTTCACGTCTTTAAGCGTCCAAGCTAGTTTTTGAACTAGAGCAATACCTTGTTGATGATCGAGATTCATCTTCCAGTTGCCCGCGATTAGCGGCTTACGGTCACTCACTCTAAAACCTCCAGGCCTGGCAAGGATTTACCTTCCAAGTATTCAAGACTAGCTCCGCCCCCAGTGGAAATATGACCAAAATCACTCTCCGCAAAACCAAGAGCCCGTACCGCTGAGGCTGAATCTCCTCCGCCTACAACGCTAAGGCCTAGCACCTTAGAAAGCGCCGTAGCAATAGAGCGAGTACCTGAGGCAAAAGCTTCCATTTCAAACACACCCATCGGACCGTTCCAAAAACAAACCTTAGATTCTTCGATGATTGCTGCGAATGCCAATTCAGAATCCGGGCCAATGTCCAAACCAATTCCTGTTTCGCCGAAAGTGGTCTTATTGAGGGCATCAATCTGAGCAACTTCTACTTTCGCTTCTGCCGAGAAACTACTCGCCATGCGGATGTCGGTTGGCAAGGTGATTCGGACTCCAAGGCTTTCGGCCTGCGAAATGTATTGCCTTACAGTATCGATTTGGCCTTGCTCGAGAATACTTGAGGCAACTTCAAGGCCCTGGGCAGCTAGAAATGTAAAAAGCATGCCTCCACCGACAACCAAATTGTCAATCTTTGGAAGCAGTGATTCGATCACAGCAAGCTTGTCCGATACTTTGGATCCCCCGAGCACCACGGTGTATGGCCTTTGGTCAGAGGCAGTTAACTGCTCCAAAACTCTAACTTCGGCTTCGATGAGGAATCCGGCAGCGGAGGGAAGAAGTGTTGCTAGTTCATAGACGCTAGCGTGTTTGCGATGCACTACGCCAAAACCATCACTCACGAAAACATCCGCGAGAGCTGCAAGTTGGCTTGCAAACGCCTTTCTAACATCAGGATCTTTGCTAGTTTCACCATTCTCAAATCTAAGATTCTCTAAAACCGCGACGTCACCTGGAGCTAGTGCTTTTGCTACTGCCTTTGCTTCTGCACCGACGGTATCGTTTGCAAAAACAACCTTTTGCCCCAGCAGGTCCCCGAGCCTTGCAGCGACAGGTGCCAAAGTGAATTCTTTGTTGATTATTCCCTCAGGTCTGCCCAAATGAGAGCAGATCAAAACACTAGCCCCAAGCTCTAACAGTTTTTGAATAGTTGGAAGAGCCGCGCGAATTCGGCCATCGTCAGCAATACTGCCGCTGTCCAAAGGAACGTTAAAATCGCAACGCAACAAAACGCGTTGACCGGCTAGATCGCCAAGATTAGAAAGAGTTCTCAAGTTATTTAGAGTTTGTTTGCAACCAACACGGTTAGGTCAACAAGACGGTTTGAGTATCCCCACTCGTTGTCATACCAGGAGCTGATTTTTACGGTCTGATCAATTACCTTCACAAGGCCTGCGTCAAAAATTGATGAGTGAGGGTCAGTTACGATATCTGATGAAACAATTTCATCTTCGGTGTACTTCAGGATTCCCTTCAGTGGTCCATCAGCAGCTTTTTTATAGGCAGCCTTGATCTCTTCAATTGAGACCTTCTTCTTGGACAGAATCGTCAAATCTGTGATCGAGCCGGTTGGAACTGGAACTCGCAATGCATATCCGTCGAGTTTTCCCTTAAGTTCCGGAAGCACTAGACCGATTGCTTTAGCGGCACCCGTAGAAGATGGGACGATGTTAATTGCGGCAGCACGAGCGCGTCTTAGGTCAGAGTGTGGACCGTCTTGAAGGTTCTGATCTGCTGTGTAGGCATGAATCGTTGTCATAAGGCCGTTTTCAATTCCAAATTCGTCATTAAAAACCTTCGCCAATGGAGCCAGGCAGTTTGTGGTGCATGATGCATTTGAGATGATGTGGTGGTTGGCAGGGTCGTATAGATGCTCGTTCACGCCAATCACAAAGGTAGCGTCCTCCCCTGTGGCAGGAGCAGAGATTAGGACCTTCTTGGCTCCGGCTTCAATGTGCTTGATGGCGTCTTTAGCATCGGTAAAGCGTCCGGTCGATTCGATAACAATGTCAACGCCAAGATCTCCCCAACCAAGAGCGGCTGGATCTCTTTCAGCGAGAACCTTGATCTTGTAGTCACCGACGATGATGTACTGGCCGTCAACGCGAACATCTGCGTCAAGGCGGCCCGTTACGGAGTCATACTTCAGTAGATGAGCAAGAGCCTTAGGGTCGGAAAGGTCGTTTACCGCAACAATCTCGAGCTCAGTTCCTTTAGCCATCTCAGCTCGGAGGTAATTTCTTCCGATTCGTCCGAAGCCGTTAATTCCAACTTTGGTTCCCATGAGTGTGCCTTTCCTTGGGCGCTAATGCGCTAGCTTTTTTTCGAAATAGGTCCACGCACCCTCGGGTGGAATTGCTTCAATCAGACTAGCAGTAAGCCCTTAGTCTGACCCCTTGCGGCTTCGAACCGCGCCTGAACGTCCTGCCAATTCACAATGTTCCAGAAGGCCGCGACGTAATCAGCTTTAACGTTCTGGTAGTCAAGGTAAAAGGCGTGCTCCCACATATCCAACATCAATAGAGGAACTGAAGCTGCGACTAGGTTTCCTTGCTGGTCGTAGAGTTGTTCGATTATCAGACGCTGGCCCAAAACATCCCAGGCCAGAATCGACCAACCTGAACCTTGGATACCCATGGCGTTGGCTGTGAAGTGTGCTCTGAAGCCGTCGTAGCTTCCGAAGAATTCATCAATAGCAGCTGCTAGTTCGCCGGTTGGTTTGTCTCCTCCGGCTGCGGAAAGGTTTTTCCAAAAAATTGAGTGATTAACGTGTCCACCAAGATTGAAAGCTAGATCCTTCTGGAGCTTATTAATCCAAGCCAGATCGTTCTTTTCTCTTGCCTCTGCCATTAGATCAAGAGTGGCGTTAGCTCCAGCAACGTATGCTGCATGATGCTTACCATGGTGCAACTGCATGATTCGCCCTGAAATGTGTGGCTCAAGGGCTGCAAAATCATAATCAAGGTCAGGAAGAGTGTACTTAGTCATGGGCGTTGTCCTTAGCTCTAGGTGTAGCTCTATTATGAGGGGGTTTTCAATTAGTCGTTATCCAGGTCTTCTGGCAAGAAAGCGTCCGTTCCTTCGATGCCCAAATCTTCGGCTTTTTTATCTGCCATAGATAAGAGTCTTCGAATCCGACCGGCAACAGCATCTTTGGTCATTGGCGGGTTTGCAAGCCTTCCAAGCTCATCAAGACTTGCCTGTTTGTGTTTGACGCGAAGCTCCCCTGCGTACTTTAGGTGCTTCGGAACATCGTCTCCAAGAATTTCAAGAGCGCGTGCAACTCTGGCTCCTGCGGCCACAGCAGCCTGAGCTGAGCGTCTAAGGTTGGCATCGTCAAAATTGGCGAGTCTGTTGGCTGTAGCGCGCACCTCGCGCCTTAGCCTAAGCTCTTCCCACTTAAGAAGTTGCCCATGGGCACCCATTTGAGTAAGCATTGCGCTTATCGCATCGCCGTCGCGTATTACGACGCGAAACACGCCCCTGACTTCGCGCGGCTTGGCAATTACTCCAAGCCTTCTGGCTACTCCAACTAAAGCCATGGCGACTTCATTGCCTGGCGCAGTGACTTCAAGAGCTGCGGATCGACCGGGGTCGGTTAGAGAGCCGTGGGCCAAGAATGCGCCACGCCAAACAGCTTGAGCCTCTCCTAGTGAGCCAGTGACCAACGCTGCAGGTAATCCCCTGGCTGGACGACCACGAGTATCTACCAGCCCAGTCTGTCTCGCAAGTACCTCGCCTTGGCCAAGAACTCGAACCTGGTAACGATTGGTCTTTCTAATTCCTCCAGCTGAGATGACGGTGAGTTCGCTTTCACAGCCAAAAAGCTCTGAAAGATCCTTACGAACCCTTCTTGCTACCTGTGCTGAATCAAGTTCAACTTCTATGACGACCTTTCCGGAGACAAGGTGCAACCCGCCTGCAAGACGCAGAATGGTTGCAAGCTCTGCAGCTCGAACGCCGTTTTTAGGCACATCAATTCGTGCTAGCTCATCTTTAATATCCGATGTCAGTGCCAAGGTACTACTCCTTACCAAGGTCACGATGTCTTACCGTGACGGTGTATTCGTTGTTGCTTGATAACAGCTCAGAAAGTTTGGTGGAGATAGCAACCGAGCGATGTTTTCCACCTGTGCATCCAATCGCAATAGTTGCGTAGTGCTTGTTCTCTCGCAGGTACCCATCGAGCACTGGTTGTAAGGCCTTGGCGTAGCTGTTGATAAATTCCATGGCACCGGTTTGAGCGAGAACGTAATCGCTCACTTGGGTGTCCAACCCGGTAAACGGTCGAAGCTCTTCGTTCCAGAAAGGGTTCGGGATAAACCGTGCGTCCGCTACATTGTCAGCATCCGCAGGGATCCCATACTTGTACCCAAAACTCATCACCGTCAGTTGCAGTTTTACGGTGGAATCAACCGAAAAGTGCTCAGCGGTCTTGGTTGAAAGCTGATGAACGTTCAGGTCTGAAGTATCCATAACCACATCGGCTGACTCGCGAAGAGCTAACAATCGCTTCCGCTCCTCTGCGATGCCATCAAGAATTGTTCCATCACCCTGAAGTGGATGTGGTCTTCTGACTTGTTCAAAGCGCTTTACAAGTGTCGAATCATTTGCCTCTAGGTAAAGAACTCGAACATTCACAGCCTTTCCACCTAAAAGCGAAAGGTTCTCTTCAAGTTCGCTAAAGAATTCCCCGCCACGGACATCGATGATTACGGCCAGTCTTGGAACAGGGGTTTTAGTTATTGTGAAAAGGTCCGCTATCGGCCCAAGCATCTGGGGCGGAAGGTTATCGACCACATACCAACCAAGATCTTCGAGTGAATTCCCCACGGTCGAGCGCCCAGCACCGGACATGCCAGTGACAATAAGCAGCTGATGGCCAGTGTTATGGGGCATCGCATCCTCTCGTTTGAAACGAGTCTAGCCAATTCGCGACACGCCCGAGTGCGTTACGGCGTCTGCTTTAGTTGGTTCAATATCTCCTCGGCTAAGGCAGTTCCAATACCTGCCACATCCGATATCTCTTCAAGAGAAGCAAGTTTTAGTCGTTTTGCTGAGCCAAATCTTCTAAGAAGAGCTGTCACTCGCTTCTCGCCTAAGCCCGGGATGTCCATAAGAGTGCTTGAAATCGTGCTTGAACGCTTTTTCCTAGAAGCAGTTAAGGCAAACCGGTGAGACTCATCGCGGATTCGCTGAAGCAAGAAGAGTTCCTCCGACCCACGGGGCAGGATTACTGGAAAATCTGAATCTGGAAGCCAAACCTCCTCAAGCCTTTTAGCAAGCCCGCAGAGTGCTAGTTCAGGAACTGGCGATTCGGAAATTGCTCTCCTAGCTGCCCCAACCTGAGGGATACCGCCGTCGACAACAATCAGTGATGGCAGGTAGCTGAAACGACCGTCATCAAGGCTTTGAGGATCTCTGAGGTACTTCAGTCTTCTCGAAAGCACCTGGTAAATGGCATCGGTGTCATCCACGGCCGACTCAATGTTGAATTGTCGATACTGCGATTTTTTTGCTAGACCATCTTCGAATACCACCATTGAAGCCACGATGTTAGTTCCCGAAAGATGAGACACGTCATAGCACTCAATTCGCAAAGGCGCTTCCGTGAGCGATAGCGCCCTAGCTAGAGCGCTGAGTGACTCTGAGCGTGATGTGAAATCAGCTGTTCTACGGGTTTTGTAGAGAGAAAGCGAATATTCTGCGTTTTCTAGAGCAGTGCCTGCAAGAGCTGCCTTATCCCCTCTTTTGGGAACTCGAAGCGATACTGAGGAACCCCGTGTCTGTTCAAGGAATTTTTCTAGCTCTGAAGCATCTTCGGGAATCGCGGGAACCAAAATCTCCTTAGGAACCGATGGTGCCTCAACACCTTCTGTGGACGCATAGGCAAAGAGAATTACTTGGCGAACCAATTCTTCAAGAGGTTGTTCAATCTCCTTGTCAACAACCCAGGACCGCACTCCCCTGATTCGACCTCCACGAACAGTAAACAAGGACACCGCCGCGGCAAGCTCGTCGTGCGCGATTCCAAACAGATCTGCGTCCGTCAAGTCGCTAAAAACGACAGTGCTCTTTTCCAGCACGGTCTCAAGTGCTCCGATGTTATCTCTGAGCCTGGCAGCCAATTCATAGTTTTGATCTTCTGAGGCCTTCTCCATACGGTCTTGGAGGATCTCAACTTGTTTGGGGTCCATGCCGTTCATGAATGCTACAAGCTCTTTTGCGATATCTAGATGCTCTGTTTGGTCCACACGATCTACACAAGGAGCAGAACATTTGCCGATGTCAGCAAGCAAACACGGTCTATTAGCACTCTTAGCTGCTTTGAATACTCCAGACGAACATGACCGAATCGGAAAAACCCTGAGCAGTGTGTCAAGGGTTTGTCTGATAGCCCAGGCCTGCGTGTAAGGACCGAAATACTTGACACCTTTGAGATCTCTATTGCGGGTGATAAATACCCTCGGCATCTTCTCCGATAGAGAGACAGCAAGATATGGATACGACTTGTCGTCCTTAAATCGAACATTGAAGGGAGGATTGAATTCCTTAATCCAGGTGTACTCGAGCTGCAAAGCTTCAAACTCAGTTTTGACTATGGTCCAATCGACATCACTTGCAGAGAGCACCATCCTTCGTGTGCGCTCGTGCAGCGAATCAACTGGAGCGAAATAGCTCTGCAATCTGGCTCGAAGGTTTTTGGCCTTTCCTACATAAAGGACGCGCCTTTTGTCATCGTAGAAACGATAAACTCCGGGCCTTGTAGGAATCTCCGATGTCTTTGGCCTAAAAGACAAATCGTTGGCCATCTACTTCAGTATCTCCTTGAGGAACGAGCCAGTAAAGCTTGCCTTGTTTTTGGCAACCTGCTCCGGGGTACCTTCTGCAACTAGTTCTCCGCCTCGGAAGCCACCCTCAGGTCCAAGATCAAGAATCCAGTCGGCCGACTTGATGACATCAAGATTGTGCTCAATAACTATCACGGTATTTCCCTTTTCAACCAAAGAGTTCAATACCAATAGAAGCTTTCTGACATCCTCGAAGTGAAGGCCTGTTGTTGGTTCGTCCAGAACATAAACAGTTCGTCCAGTTGATCTTCGCTGCAGCTCTGTGGCGAGCTTTACACGCTGGGCTTCACCGCCAGAAAGAGTCGTGGCCGACTGGCCAAGCCGAACATAACCGAGCCCAACATCAACCAGTGTGGTGAGATATCTGGAGATTGATGAAATTGCTTCGAAGAACGTGGCTGCTTCCTCAATAGGCATTTCAAGCACTTCAGAGATGGATTTGCCTTTGTATTTGACCTGAAGAGTCTCTCTGTTGTACCTCGCCCCGTGACAGGTCTCGCAAGAAACGTAGACATCCGGAAGAAAGTTCATTTCAATCTTCAAAGTTCCGTCTCCGCTACAAGCCTCGCAGCGACCTCCTTTGACATTGAATGAGAATCTTCCCTGTAAATACCCGCGAGCCTTTGATTCGGAAGTTTCGGCAAATAGCTTTCGGATGTGGTCAAAGACACCGGTGTAAGTTGCAGGGTTCGATCTTGGGGTGCGGCCTATTGGGTTTTGATCTACATGCACGACCTTATCGAGCTGGGCAAGGCCAGTAATACGCGTGTGCTTACCAGCTACTAGCTTTGCTCCGTTGAGTGCGTTGGCCATGACGTTATAGAGAATGTCGTTTACCAAAGTGGATTTACCAGATCCGCTTACACCCGTGACTGCAATAAATGCCCCTAGCGGAAAGCTAACCGTTAGGTTCTTAAGGTTATTTGCCTTGGCTCCAACAACAGTGATCTGACGCTTGGGGTCAATTACTCGCCTGGTCTTAGGAAGAGAAATACTCTTACGACCAGAGAGGTAATCTCCTGTGATGGACTCCTTGTTTGTGAGCAGCTCCTTGTAAGTTCCCGAGTGGACCACTCGACCACCGTTGATTCCAGCTCCCGGTCCAATGTCTACGACCCAGTCAGAAGTTCTGATTGTGTCTTCATCATGCTCAACCACAACTAGCGTGTTTCCAAGCTCACGAAGCTTGATCAAAGTGTCAATCAACCGACGGTTATCACGCTGGTGAAGACCGATGGAGGGCTCGTCCAAGACATAGAGAACACCTGTTAGGCCAGAACCGATCTGGGTCGCAAGTCTGATGCGCTGGGCTTCTCCGCCCGAGAGTGATCCGGCGGCGCGTTCCAAAGAAAGATAGTCAAGTCCTACCGACATCAGGAAATCTAATCGAGCTCTAATCTCTCTCAAAACCTGAGCGGCAATCTTTTCATCTCGCTTACCTAGCTTGAGCTTTGTAAAAAAATCAACGCAGTCACCCAAGCTCATTGCTGCAACAGATGAGATTGAGGTGCCCGCAACCTTAATCGCAAGTACTTCAGGTCTAAGCCTTGCGCCTTCGCACGCAGGGCAAGGAATTTCACGAAGAAATCCTGCCCACCTTCCTCGGGAATAGTCGTTCTCAGATTCTAGGTATTTGCGTTCTATGTAGTTGAGGACGCCTTCAAAACCTGTGGTGTAACGCAACTCGCGTCCATACCTGTTCTTCCACTTAACCTGAACATCGAAATCATTGCCATGCAGAATTGCATACTGAACTTCCTCGGGAAGCTCCTGCCATGGGGTTTTGAGTGAGAAAGTCAGATCCTTCGCAAGACCCTGCAACATTCGTGAAAAGTAATGGAAAAGACCTTTGCCTTGAGTAGACCAAGGGAGAATTACCCCATCAAGAATTGAAGCTTCAACATCGCCGATAACCAAGTCGGCATCAACTGCCATCTTTGTGCCCAAGCCAGAGCACTCCTGGCATGCGCCAAAAGGTGCATTGAATGAAAATGTTCTGGGTTCTATCTCTGTAATGGCAAGCGCATGGTCATTCGGGCATGACATCTGCTCTGAGAAACTTCGCTTTGAATCTTTACCTTTGCGGTCAACGAAGTCAATTGTGACCTTACCGCCGGCAAGCTTTAGAGCTGTTTCAATAGAGTCCGTAAGTCTTCCAGTAATTCCGGCTTTGATAGCCAGGCGGTCTACCACTACTGCGATGTCGTGTTTGTATGACTTCTTCAGCGGCTTGGCCTCTGCCAAAGAAATGGTCTCCCCATCTACCATCGCACGTGCATAACCTTGAGCGATTAGTTCTTTGAACAAATCTGCGAATTCGCCTTTTTTCTGATCAACTAGCTCCGCCAGTACCTGGAACTTCGTTCCGTCTTCATTTTCAAGAATCTGATCAACAACTTGCTGAGGTGTCTGCTTCACGATCTGCTCGCCACACTCTGAACAGAATGGGACTCCTATTCGCGCCCAGAGCAATCTCAGGTAGTCATGAATCTCGGTGATTGTTCCAACCGTAGAGCGAGGGTTTCTATTGGTAGATTTCTGGTCTATAGAAACTGCTGGAGAAAGGCCTTCGATAAAATCGACATCTGGGCGGTCTACCTGCCCAAGGAACTGTCTGGCATATGCTGACAAAGACTCTACGTATCGACGCTGGCCTTCAGCGAAAATAGTGTCGAACGCTAGTGATGACTTGCCAGAACCAGACAAACCAGTGAAAACGACTAGAGAATTTCGTGGCATCTCAACAGTGATGTTCTGAAGATTATGAACTCTGGCACCCTTAACGACAAGGAGGTCCTGGGATTGGCCGGTCTGGGGATTCACGTCTACAAGCCTAACCCTGCTGCGACAGTCAACTTAGATGTGTCCAGCCTTCTTCATCTGGCGTAATTCATGCTTGAGCTCACCAATTTCGTCTCGAAGTCTTGCCGCTAGCTCGAACTGAAGTTCTTTAGCGGCGTGCCTCATTTGGGCGTCCAGGTCAATCACTACCGACATAATCTCGTCCTCGGCCATAGCAGCGATGCCGCGTTTGGACCGCAGCGGAACTGCCTGCTTCTTTCGCCCCTTACCCTGACCAAACTCAGCGATCAATTCGGCAGTGTCAATCTCTTCTCTTTCTAGCTGGTCAGTGATGTCTACGATTCTCTTCTGGAGAGGTTGTGGGTCGACCCCTTTTTCCTTGTTGTAAGCAACTTGTTTAGCGCGTCTTCTGGTGGTTTCATCGATGGCTTTCTTCATTGAATCAGTGAGGTTATCTCCGTACATGTGTACCTCGCCCCCAATGTTTCTAGCTGCACGCCCAATAGTTTGAACAAGGGATGTAGCCGAGCGTAAGAACCCTTCCTTGTCGGCATCAAGAATTGCGACCAATGACACTTCCGGCAAATCAAGACCTTCACGCAGCAAATTGATACCAACCAGCACGTCGTAGACACCCTGTCTCAACTGCCTGAGTAGTTCAACTCGCTTAAGGGTGTCAACATCGGAGTGCAAGTATCGGACCTTTACACCAGCTTCGGAAAGGTAATCCGTCAATTCTTCAGCCATCTTCTTGGTGAGGGTTGTGACCAGCACTCGCTCCTGCTTGGCAGAACGGATTCGAATCTCCTCAAGAAGATCGTCGATCTGGCCCTTAGTTGGCTTGAGCACTATTGCTGGATCAACCAAACCGGTTGGGCGAATGATTTGCTCAACTACTCCATCAGCGGCAGCTAGCTCGTACTTGCCAGGAGTTGCAGATAAGTAAATCGTCTGCCCCACTCTTGTTTGAAATTCGGACCATTTGAGCGGTCTATTATCCATCGCGGATGGAAGTCTGAAGCCGTGTTCGACCAGAGTCCGTTTTCTAGAAGCATCCCCTTCGTACATTGCTCCGATTTGCGGAACGGTCGCATGAGACTCATCAATTACGGTTAGGAAATCTTCTGGGAAGTAATCCAGTAGGCACGATGGTGGCTCCCCTTCGGATCTGCCATCAATGTGCCTCGAATAGTTTTCGATTCCCGAGCAAAAGCCAAGTTCGCGAATCATTTCTAAGTCAAAATTGGTGCGCATTTTGATGCGCTGCGCTTCAAGAAGCTTGCCCTGGGACTCAAACTCCCTTAGCCGGCCTGCAAGTTCATTCTCAATTGCTTCAATAGCTCTACCCATTTGGGCTGGAGAAGCGACGTAGTGACTGGCTGGAAATATTGAAATGGCATCTAGCTGCTTGATGACCTCACCAGTTAGTGAATGAAGCGAATAGATAGCCTCAATCTCATCACCGAAGAGCTCTACCCTAATCGCGTATTCGTCGTACACCGGAATGATCTCAATGGTGTCTCCCTTGACACGGAAGTTCCCTCTCGAGAAATCAATGTCATTTCGCTGGTACTGCATTGAAACGAATTTCCGAATCAAATCATCACGATCAATTGACTGGCCTACTTGAAGGGGTATCGACTGATCTAGGTATTCTTTAGGTGCACCAAGGCCGTAGATGCAGGAAACAGTGGATACAACAATCACGTCCCTGCGCGATAGCAGGCTCATGGTTGCTGAGTATCTCAGCCGTTCAACCTCCTCATTGATACTTGAATCCTTTTCAATGAAAGTATCGGTCTGCGGAACATAGGCCTCTGGCTGGTAATAGTCGTAGTAGCTAACAAAATATTCAACAGCATTATTGGGAAACATTTCCCTAAATTCCGTGACCAATTGAGCGGCAAGAGTCTTGTTATGGGCCATGACAAGTGTTGGTCGCTGGAGCGCCTCAATCAACCAAGCGGTAGTTGCTGATTTTCCAGTTCCAGTCGCGCCCATAAGTACGACGTCTTTCTCACCAGCATTGATTCGCTTGGTAAGTTGTGCAATTGCTTCTGGTTGATCACCAGATGGCTGGAAGTCACTTACAACCTTGAACGGGGTAAATGCCCTAGTTCTTTCCATGATTGGCTTTCTGCTCAGCAAGAATCTGAATCTGACTCCACAACTTGGATACGACGGTTTCTAAGTCAGCTATGTTCAGTGATCCATCTATTCGAACATCGGCTCTGGCAACCCTTTCAGCTTCAGAAGCCTGAGCGGAAATTCTTGCGGCAGCATCCTCTGGAGTCATGCCCCGGTTTTCTAAAAGTCGCTTTGTTTGAGTCTCAGTGCCGGCTTCTATTGTGGCTACCAGGTCAAATGGGTAATCCACCTTTGCTTCAACCAATAAAGGCACGACATAAACCACCACGTCGCTATGGCTCTGTGCAATCTTCTCCAAGGTGCGCGTCTTAATAAGCGGATGCAGAATCTTTTCAAGCGCCGCTCTTCTAGTTGGGTCATTGAAAACTACCGTGGCCAAGGCAGCGCGGGATAGTGTTCCGTCCTCATTTAGAACTTGGGGTCCAAATTCACTAAGTATTTTCTGTAGCCCCTGAGAGCCTGGTATGACCACTTCACGTGCAATTTCATCAGCGTCAAAAATTTCGTTCTCGTATTTGCCGAGCATGCTGGCAACCGTTGACTTGCCCGAGGCAATACCTCCGGTGAGACCTACTAAGAACATTCCACAAGCCTACAAACAAAGAAACGGGGACTAGCCAAAGCCAGTCCCCGGATCTCAATTTTCAAACTGTTTACTCGTTGTCGCTTAGCTTGTCGCGAAGGGCACTCAAAGAAGCATCCTCTGACAGCGTTCCAGCACTAGGTGCTTCTGTGGTCTCGCTAGTGCTTGACTCAGTCGCTGGTGCGGAGCTTGGAGCTGGGACATCAGGCAAGGAAGCGGCTAGCTTGTTTGCAATTGCAACCTGCTTCTTGTGCTCTTCCCAGCGTGCGTTAGCTTCGGAGTATTCCTTCTCCCACTTGCCTCGGGCTTTTTCGTGTCCTGGCTGCCATTCGCCGGTTGCTGCATCGAAACCATCAGGGTACTTGTATTGACCCTTGTCGTCATATTCTGCATACATTCCGTAAAGAGCTGGGTTGAACTCTGTGCCCTCTGGGTTAACTTCTTCAAGTGCCTGCTTCAAGGACAGTGAAATACGACGGCGATCTAGATCGATGTCGATGACCTTCACGAATACATCCTGGTTTACGGCGACTACCTGCTCAGCCAATTCGATGTGCTTGGTTGAAAGCTCAGAGATGTGTACTAGACCTTCAATACCATCTGCAACACGCACAAACGCACCAAACGGTACAAGCTTTGTGACCTTACCTGGGGCGTACTGACTGATTGAATGAGTACGAGCGAATACCTGCCATGGGTCTTCCTGAGTTGCCTTCAAGGAAAGTGAAACGCGCTCACGATCCTGGTCAACTTCTAGGACCTCAACAGTGACTTCTTGACCGATCTCAACGACTTCGGAAGCGTGCTCGATGTGCTTCCAAGAAAGCTCGGATACGTGAACTAGTCCGTCTACACCGCCAAGATCGATGAATGCTCCAAAGTTAACGATTGAGGAAACAACACCTGTTCGAATCTGGCCCTTAGCAAGATCAGCTAGGAAGGTCGAGCGAGATGCCGACTGGCTCTGCTCGAGAAGCGCACGGCGAGACAGAACAACGTTGTTACGGTTCTTATCAAGCTCGAGAATCTTCGCTTCTACTTCTTGCCCTAGGTAAGGACCTAGGTCGCGCACACGGCGAAGTTCAATCAAAGAAGCTGGAAGGAATCCGCGAAGTCCGATGTCGACAATAAGTCCACCCTTGACAACTTCGATAACGGTACCGGTGACGGTGCCATCGGCTTCCTTAACCTTCTCAACATCACCCCAAGCGCGCTCGTAGAGTGCACGCTTCTTGGAAAGAATAAGACGGCCTTCTTTGTCTTCTTTCTGAAGAACAAGGGCCTCAATTTTGTCACCAACGGAAACAATGTCGCCTGGATCCGCGTCGTGGCGAATAGAGAGCTCACGGGAGGGAATGACACCCTCGGTCTTGTATCCAACGTCGAGTAAAACCTCGTCGCGGTCGATTTTTACAACGGTTCCTTCAATGAGGTCCCCGTCGTTGAAGAACTTTAGAGTCTTTTCGACTGCAGCTAGAAATTCTTCAGCGGTGCCGATGTCATTAAGGGCTACTTGCTTTGGTGCCTTTACGGTTGTGTCAATGGTCATAGAGATTGTTACTCCATTATTAGTTTTCTCAGGTCGCAATAGAGTCAAAGCCTTTTATCAAGAGAATTGATTTCCACCGCAACAGCGGATAAGGGTTATGCGCCAGGGCGCCCTACCAGCTTAGTGCAGATAAACAAGCCAAACCAAGGGCTAGTGCCCAGCCTCATCCCAGCTGCGGCCGGTGCCAATCTGGACATCCAGGGGCACAGAAAGCTTCACAACGTTAGCCATCTTGTCCTCAACGAGTGCTTTCAAGGTTGAAAGTTCGCCCTTTGCTACTTCGAATACCAGTTCATCGTGGACTTGGAGCAGCATTCGCGATTTCAGGCTCTTTGAACTCATTTCTTCAGCAATGGCATTCATGGCCAGTTTCATGATGTCCGCCGCAGTTCCTTGGATTGGTGCGTTCAAAGCTGCCCTTCTGGCGTTTTCTCGAACTTGGAAAATGCTGCTATTGAGATCATCAAAGGGCCTAATACGTCCATGAAAAGTCCTGGTGTAGCCAACAGCCTTGGCGTCTTCTACGACCTTTGCTAAGTAACGCCTTACTCCCCCGAATCGTTCAAAGTAATCCTTCATAAGCTGCTTTGCATCAGCATTAGATAATCCAAGCTGTTTTGCCAAACCATACTCACTTAGCCCATAGACCAGCCCGTAACTCATTGCTTTCACCTGTGATCTCATCTCTGAAGTCACGTTTTCCGGCTCAACAGCAAATATCCTTGACCCAACGAACCTATGTAAGTCTTCTCCTTCCATAAAAGCCCCAATCAAACCAGGATCCTCAGAGAGATGCGCCATGATTCGCATTTCGATTTGAGAGTAGTCGGCGGTTAGAAGCGTCTCAAACCCATCTGAGATGATGAATGAGTCTCGAATTTGAGCTCCACGCGGGTTTCTGATCGGAATGTTCTGTAAGTTTGGGTTTTCTGAACTCAACCGACCAGTTGAGGTACCAGTTTGAACATAGGTGGTGTGAATCTTTGAATCCTCCTCTACCGCTTTCAATAGAGTCTCGACCATCTGCTTTAGCTTGGTGGAATCGCGGTGAGCGAGAAGTTTCTCAAGAAAAGGGTGCCCGTTTAGTTCAAATAGTTCGGTGAGTGCAGCGGCATTTGTCGAAAAACCCGTCTTGAGCGATTTGGTTCCAGTCATTCCTAGTTCGTCGAACAAAACGGTCTGAAGCTGCTTTGGGGAGGCGAGATTGATCTCCTTGCCGATGATCTTGTAGGCATCCTTAGCGATAACAGCCACCTCGGCCGAGAGTGCTTCAAACAGGGTTGAGAGTTTCTTAACATCAATCGTGATGCCACGCGATTCCATTGATGAAAGCGAGATTGAGCTTGGAAGTTCGATACCTTCATAAACCTTTAGCTGACCTTGCTTCTCCACTTTCGCTCGCATCGAAGGAGCCAAACAAATCGCGAGCCATGCATCAAGGCTTGGGTCGGCGGCTGCCTCTGGGATAAGTTGATTCGGATCTGAACGCTCAATAGCAAGACCAAGTTGTTCAAGTGCTATGTCATCGACGTAGTAGTTTCTCCGGACTGGATTTAAAAGGTATGCAAGAAGAAGCACATCGTCGACGACGCCTCCTATGTCTAACCCTCGAGAAAGAAGGATTCTTCGAGTCCCCTTGAGATCAAACAGAGCCTTTGGAGCAAAACTAGCTAGCCATTCAAGCAGCGCTTTATCCGCAACGCCTGTAAGAACCAATCTTTCTGTCCGGTTTGCAAACCCCATGAGCAAATTACTACCTTGCTCTTCAAGTTCGAAACCCACTGTTGACTGATTCTTGATCCAATCCAGCACTTCTTTTGAAGATGCAGTTCGAACCTTAGGAACTTCGACAGTATCGAAGATCTTCTGCTCCCCTGGTTCCATCACAGGCGAAGCCGATTCGGGGGCAGCCTTCAATCCAGTTGCTTGCGATCCGTTTTGACCCCTTAGTCTCAGAACTCTTTCGGTAAGAGTCTTGAAGTGCATCTTTGTGAATGCTGCTTTTACTTTGTTCTCATCGACAGAAGTCAAACGGAGCGATTCGAAATCAAGCCCAAGATCAAGGTCCCGAACCAGATGGTTCAACCGGCGATTTCGAACAGCAAGTTCGCGGTGCTCGCGAAGAGACTCGCCTACCTTCCCTGGAATTTCATCCGCTTTGGCAAGCACGGTAATTAGATCTCCATACACCTGCAGCCACTTAGCTGCAGTCTTAGGGCCCACTCCTGGAATCCCTGGAAGATTGTCACTAGTTTCTCCAACTAGGGCTGCTAAATCTGGGTACTGGTTGGCGTGTATTCCATATTTCTCAACAACTGCATCATCATTCATACGAGCAAGGTTCATAACACCTTTGATGGGATAAAGAATTGTCGTGTCCTGCCCAATGAGCTGGAAGGTGTCTCGATCTCCTGAAACAACCAATACCCGGTAACCAGCGGCTGCTGCTTGGTCTGCAAGCGAGGCGAGGATGTCGTCGGCTTCGTAATCCTTCTTTGTCAAGGTTGTGATGTTCATGGCCTTCATGGCCTCTTCAAGAAGCTCAGTCTGACCGTAAAACTCTTCGGGCGTCTCACCACGATTGCCTTTGTACTCGGGGTACTCGATCGCCCTAAATGACGGTCCGGATATGTCGAACGCAACGGCAAGGTGGCTGGGCTTTTCTCCTTCGAGCAGATTAAGAAGCATCGAAATAAAGCCATGTACAGCATTTGTGTGTTGCCCGTCTGGAGTTCGAAAATTCGAAGGGTTTAGAGCATAGAAAGCCCGGAAGGCCAAAGAATGACCATCAATTAGCAAAAGGGTAGGCTTATCACTCATGAGAGCTAGCCTACTTTGCCAGTGGTTTAGTTCCCTCGAAAGGCTAAAAGCAAATGTCTGAACCAATTCTTAGTGATGAGGCGAGACTTCTGACATCCAAGAGAAGTGTCGGTGAGCTTGCCCAGAAGATGGGCATTGAGATTCTAGAACTAAGTGCAGAGCGAGCTGTAGCTACGATGCCGGTGACTGGGAACACCCAACCCATGGGGTTATTGCACGGTGGCGCATACCTGGTGCTGGGGGAAACTCTTGGATCATTCGCGGCAAACGTTTGGGCTGGAGCGCAAGCTCATGCGGTAGGAATCGAAATCTCAGCTTCTCACTCAAAGTCTGCAACTGAAGGGTTGGTCACAGGTGTTGCAACTGCAATCTCGCTCGGTAAAACTCTTACGGTTCACGAAATTGTTGTCAGCAACGAAAAAGGTGAACGATGCTCAACGATTCGCATCACCAACCTGATTCGCAAAAACTGACTACTTATTCAGCTGATCAAGCACAGTCCTAGAGACATCCGCCATGCTGAGCCTTCTGTCCATAGAGGCCTTTTGAATCCAACGAAAAGCTTCAGGCTCGGTGAGCTTCATCTTTTCACTAAGAACGGCTTTGGCCCGTTCCACTAGTTTCCGGGTCTCTAGTCGCTCGCCTAAATCTTGAATTTCGGATTCAAGGGCAACCAGTTGCGCGTGCCTTGAAAGAGCTATTTCAATGGCAGGTAGCAGATCTTGTGGAGAAAACGGTTTTACCAAAAAAGCCATAGCTCCAACTTCGGCGGCGCGAGTGACAAGCTCCTGCTGGCTAAATGCAGTAAGCAGGACAACTGGGATCTTGAGTTCAGCAATCTTCTCCGCTGCTGAAAGTCCGTCCAGGTCTGGCATTTTTATGTCCATGACCATTAGATCTGGCTTTAAAGCAAATGCAAGTTCGACCGCTTTATTGCCATCGCCGGCCTCCCCTACAACATCAAAGCCCTTGTCTCTGAGAGTCTCGACAATGTCCATGCGAATAAGGGACTCGTCTTCAGCTACGACCACGCGCCTTTGGACTGTTTGCTCTGCCATGTCGATAACTATATGCCACTTGCGAAGGATGCGGTTGAATCAAATCCATTAGACTTCAAGGCGTGGCACCGGCCGGAATGGCGGAATGGCAGACGCGGAGCACTCAAAATGCTTTGTTCGAAAGGACGTGTGGGTTCAAATCCCACTTTCGGCACCACGAAACTCTCAGTTTGTAGCACCTGTTCCGACCCTGTGCACGCGAAGGGTGTTGGTGGAACCTGATACTCCAGGTGGAGTTCCTGCCACGACGACTACTTCATCGCCGGTTTTACAAAGGCCTTCTGCCAGAACAGTAGTGTCGACCTGGTCGAACATTGCATCGGTGTGATCGACCTTAGGCACGAGAAACACCTGAGCTCCCCAAACCAACGACAGTCGGTTGGCTACTTCCGCGTTAGGCGTGAAAGTCAGAACAGGCACTGAGGAACGAAGCCTTGAGATTCTCTTTAGCGAGTCCCCGCTTTCAGTGAAGACGCAAACATATCTCGACCCGAGCAGCTCAGCAATTTCCACGGCCGCGAGCGAAACAGCTCCGGCGTGTGTGTGCGGCTTAGTACCCAAGCTAGGGATTCGATCAAGTCCATTTTCCTCAGTTGACTTAATAATCTTTGCCATGGTTGCAACTGTCTCAACTGGAAACTCCCCAACACTAGTCTCGCCAGAAAGCATAAGAGCGTCGGCGCCGTCAAGAACTGCGTTTGCCACATCGCTTGTTTCCGCACGGGTAGGAATGCTGGCATGAATCATTGATTCAAGCATCTGAGTGGCAACAATAACTGGCTTTGCCCAACGCCTAGCTAGCTCAACAGCCCTTTTCTGGACAAGTGGGACTTGTTCAAGTGGCAACTCCACTCCCAAGTCGCCGCGCGCAACCATGATTCCATCAAAGGCGTCGATAATTTCCTCGAGGTTTTCGACGGCCTGAGGCTTCTCGATCTTGGCAATCACCGGAAGGGTTCGTCCCTCTTCTTTCATGATTTCATGTACCCGATTGATGTCGGAGGCGTTCCTAACAAAAGAAAGTGCGATCATGTCAACGCCAATTTTGATTGCCCAGCGCAGATCACCTTCATCCTTTTCGGAAAGCGCAGGCACGTTTACAGCGACGCCAGGTAAGTTAATGCCCTTATTGTTTGAGACTTCGCCAGCCACTTCAACTTCTGTTGTGACCGTGGTCTTGGAAACTTCTGTTGCTCGAAGGCACACTTTACCGTCGTCAATAAGTAGAAAATCGCCCACTTTTACATCCTCAGGCAATCCTTTGAAAGTCGTTCCACAGACATTTACATCGCCCTCGACATCGTCGATGGTGATTTTGAAAGTGGCGCCCTTTGCTAGATAAACAGGCCCGTCCTTGAACTTAGCTAGACGGATCTTTGGACCTTGCAGATCAACAAAGATTCCGATCCACTTTCCTGAATCCAAGGCAGCTTTTCTAACGTTTTTGTAGATTCCCTCATGAACTTCGTGGCTCCCGTGACTAAGGTTCATTCTTGCAACGTCCACGCCGGCATCGATGATTGCTTTGACTTGCTCATAGCTCGAGCTTGCTGGGCCTAACGTTGCAACAATCTTTGCGCGTCTCATCTATTCCTATATTCTCTAGTTTGATTCTGGGTATTAGCTATAAACCGAAATTGGTTGGTCAGAGGCCTTCACCGGTGAAGGCAATTCAGTGGTTCCTTCCAGGAACATATCAATGCTAGCGGCAGCGGCGCGGCCTTCTGCAATAGCCCAAACAATAAGGGATTGCCCGCGACCCGCGTCCCCAGCAACAAAGATTCCCTCGAGTTCAGTACCAAAGTTGTCTTTCCTGGCGAAGTTGCTTTGACTATCTAAAGCGATGTCGATTTCTGAAACGCAAGGCGCTACTTCAGGACCGCTGAATCCAAGAGCTAGAAGAACCAAATCCGCTTCAATAACTCTTTCCGTACCAGGGGTTGGAATTCGTTTCCCGTCCACAAAAGATGTGTCGGCTATCTTGATTCCAGAGATCTTCCCTGCTTTACCAATGAACTCAACTGTCGATGAGAGATACTTCCGTTCACCAAACTCCTCGTGAGCACTACTGATCTCATACAAATTCGGAAAAACAGGCCAGGGTTGTTCCTCTGATCTTTTCTCCGGAGGTCTTTGCCCAATCGCCAATGTTGTCACACTTGTTGCTCCTTGCCTTGTAGCAGTGCCCAGGCAGTCAGCTCCGGTATCTCCACCTCCAAGGATTACAACACGTTTGCCTTCTGCAGAGATTTGATTGGACACGCTAAGCCCAGCTACATCGCGGTTTGCCTGCGTCAAATACTCCATAGCAAAGTGAACGCCTTCTAACTCACGTCCCGGAGCCTGAAGATCTCGAGGTAGTGAGGCACCGGTAGCTATCAAAACAGCGTCATACCTTCGACGAACATCTACCCAAGAAATGTCTTTGCCAATTTCAACTCCCACTCGAAAACGCACACCTTCAGCTTCGAGTTGAGCTATACGGCGATCAATGTGCTGCTTCTCCATCTTAAAATCTGGAATACCGTAACGAAGCAGTCCCCCTACCCGATCATCTTTCTCGAATACAGCGACTGTATGACCTGCACGAGCAAGTTGTTGAGCAGCAGCTAGTCCAGCGGGACCGGAGCCGACTACAGCAACAGTCTTTCCAGTCAGACGTTCAGGTGCGTGCACTTGAACCCAGCCATTGTCAAACGCATCGTCAATGATTGAGACTTCAATCTCCTTGATTGTGACAGCTGGTTGGTTAATGGCCAATACACAGCTTGATTCGCAAGGGGCAGGGCATAATCTTCCGGTAAATTCTGGGAAATTATTTGTAGAGTGCAAACGCTCGATGGCGTTTTTGCCATCCCTACGCCAAACCGCATCATTCCATTCAGGAATTAGGTTGCCAAGCGGGCAGCCGTGGTGACAAAACGGCACTCCACAGTCCATACATCTTCCAGCCTGGTTCTGCACTGTCTCTGAGTTTCTGCGCTCATAGACTTCCTTCCAGTCCATGATTCGAACTGGAACTGGCCTGCGTTCAGCAGTTTTTCGCTCAGTGGTCTTTAGAAATCCTCTCGGGTCAGCCACTTGTGGCCTCCAGTATCTGCTTCCAAACAATGTCACCGTCAGGGTCAAGACCCTTTCCGGCTGCAGAAGAGCGAATCTCTCTGACGCTTGCAAAATCTGTAGGCATTACAACAGAGAAGTTATGTATCTCGTCTTCGAAGTTCTCAAGCAAGCGCTTTGCAAGCAAAGAACCTGTTTCGATATGATGGGCAGTTATCAGCTGCTTTAGTTCCTTCGCGAGGTTCTCATCAACTGGCAATACTCTCAGGTCATCCGCCTTTAGAGCCTCTGGATTCACGAGTTCTTCTCGAAGTCTATAAACGAATGCATAACCACCACTCATACCGGCTCCGAGGTTTCTACCTGTACGTCCAAGAATTACGGCACGACCACCAGTCATGTATTCGAGTGCGTGGTCTCCAACACCCTCTACTACAGCTGTAGCTCCGGAATTTCGAACTAAGAATCGCTCCCCAACAATTCCGGACAAGTACATGCTTCCACTCGTGGCCCCATACCCAATCACGTTGCCAGCGATAATGTTTTCCTCAGCGGTGAAGCCTGAAGTTTCGTCAGGTCTTACGACAATAGTTCCTCCGCTGAGACCTTTGCCCACGTAATCGTTCGAGTCTCCTACGAGAATCAGCTTGAGTCCTCTGGGTACAAAAGCTCCAAATGATTGTCCAGCAGAACCATTCAGTGTGACTTGGATTCTTGAATCTGCGAGACCTTCTTCGCCAAAGCGCTTCGTGATTTCGTGTCCAAGCATTGTTCCAACAGCTTGTTCAGTATTTCGAATAGGTAGCTCGATGTGAACTGGCTGCGCGTCCTCGAGGGCCTTTTCAGACGCCGAGATCAACTTGTGATCGAAATGCTTCTCTAGTTCATGATTTTGAGTGGTGAAACGACGCTTAGGAGCATTCACTCCCATTCCAGAACCCTGCAGAATTGGAGTTAGGTCCAGTCCATCTGCCTTCCAGTGAGATACCGCACGGTTAACATTAAGAAGATCTGTTTGACCAATCGCTTCATCGAGAGATCGGAATCCAAGGCTAGCCAGGATCTCCCGGACCTCTTCGGCTAGGAATTCAAAGAAGTTCACAACAAACTCGGGCTTCCCAGTGAATCGCGCCCTGAGCAAAGGGTTCTGTGTTGCAACGCCAACTGGGCACGTGTCAAGGTGGCAGACCCTCATCAAGATGCAACCTGATACAACCAGAGGCGCTGTGGCAAATCCAAATTCTTCAGCACCAAGAAGTGCGGCAACAATGACATCTTTACCAGTTTTCATTTGACCATCAACCTGCACAGAAACACGATCGCGCAAGCCGTTTAGCATCAGTGTCTGCTGTGTTTCTGCGAGGCCGAGCTCCCAAGGCGTACCGGCGTGCTTGAGAGAGTTCAGTGGTGAAGCGCCAGTTCCACCATCATGACCTGAAACCAAAATCACATCAGCTTTAGCCTTGGCAACGCCTGCAGCGACAGTTCCAATTCCAACCTGGCTAACCAGCTTTACATGAACGCGAGCGGATGAGTTCGCTCTCTTTAGATCAAAGATAAGTTGTTTTAGGTCTTCTATCGAATAGATGTCGTGATGAGGCGGTGGAGAAATTAGTCCAACACCTGGAGTTGAATGCCGAGTCTTTGCAATCCACGGATAGATCTTGTTTGCCGCGAGTTGTCCGCCTTCGCCAGGCTTTGCCCCCTGAGCCATCTTTATCTGAATGTCATCAGCGTTTGATAAATACATGCTCGTAACACCAAAACGACCCGAAGCGACCTGCTTGATGGCACTTCGGCGCTCAGGGTCAAGCAGTCTCTCTAGATCTTCCCCGCCCTCGCCAGTGTTTGACTTGGCCCCCAAACGGTTCATCGCAATTGCGAGCGTCTCATGAGCTTCTTGGGAGATAGATCCATAGCTCATAGCACCGGTTGAAAAGCGCTTAACAATTTCGCTGATCGGCTCGACTTCATCAATCGGAACTGCTGGTCTGACATCACTCCTAAATTCAAACAGACCGCGCAGTGTCATTAGTCGCTCAGCTTGATCATCTACTGACTTTGTGTATTGTTTGAAAATGTCGTAGCGCTTGGCGCGAGTTGAGTGCTGCAGTTTGAAGACAGTTTCAGGATTGAAAAGGTGAGGCGGCCCCTCACGACGCCACTGGTACTCCCCTCCAACTTCAAGGTTCCGATGAATGTTCACTGCTCGCTCGACTGGATAAGCGCTCGAGTGTCTTGAAGCAATTTCCTGATGCAGCACCTCGATGCCGATACCACCAAGTTGAGAAATCGTGCCGGTGAAGTACTTATCAATTACTTCAGGGTTCAAACCGATGGCTTCAAAGCACTGAGCTCCGCTGTAGGAAGATACCGTGGAGATTCCCATTTTCGACATGATCTTCAAAACGCCCTTGCCAAGGGACTTTATGAGATTTCCGGCCGCTTGTTCGAAGCTGATGCCTTCCAAAGTCCCGTCCTTGACCATTAGCTCAACCGATTCGAGAGCTAGGTATGGATTCACTGCTGCTGCCCCATATCCAACCAGTGCAGCAACGTGGTGAACCTCGCGCACATCACCAGCTTCAACAACAAGCCCAACCATGGTTCGGCGACCAGTTCGGATCAAATGGTGATGTACCGAAGAGGTAAGCAACAGCGAAGGAATCGGTGCTAAATCCCTGTTTGAATTTCGATCTGACAAGATTAAGTAGGTGATGCCTTCGTTGATGGCTGTGTCTACTTCTTCACAAATCTTCGCTAGTCGCTCTTCGAGAGCTTCCGCTCCATCAGCCACTCTGTAAAGGCCTTGAACAACGAACGCTTCTCCGCTTCCCGGGATTTCATCTATGTGCTTGATTTTGGCAAGTTCATCATTACTCAACGCTGGGAAATCAAGGATTACTTGACGAGCATGGGTGGGTCCAACGGCGAGTAGATTTCGCTCAGGACCAATTCCAGTGCTCAAGGAAGTCACTACTTCTTCGCGGATTGCATCTAGTGGCGGATTAGTCACCTGCGCAAACTGTTGGACAAAATAGTCAAACAGTAATCTCGGCCTATCGCTGATAGCTGCAATTGGAGTGTCTGAACCCATCGCTCCAAGCGGCTCGGCCCCGGCTAGTGCCATTGGGCGTAGCAGAATCTTGAGCTCCTCTTCGGTGTATCCGAAGGTACGCTGACGCCTATTTACCGAAGAAGTCGTATGTGCAATATGCTCACGATCTGGCAAATCTCTTAGATTAATTCGGTTCTCACTGAGCCAGGTTTCCCACGTTTCTTGTGCAGAAATTTCCGCTTTGATCTCATCGTCTTCAATGATTCGACCTGCAGCAGTGTCAACCAGGAACATCTTTCCAGGCTGCAACCTTCCCTTGCGAACAATCTTTGAGGGCTCAATGTCTGCGACTCCAATTTCTGACGCTAGGACTACTAACCCATCCTCGGTAATGATGTAACGCCCAGGACGCAAACCGTTGCGGTCTAGAGTGGCCCCGACGAGTGAACCATCGGTAAAGATAACTGCAGCGGGACCGTCCCAGGCCTCCAT
>CAMAXJ010000001.1 GCA_945862155.1 Rhodoluna limnophila | reverse complement strand
ACCACGCTCTTTAGGCGTCATGAACGCCAAGCTTGCCTTGATTGCTTTGAACATTACCCAAGTCTAAAGCTCTGGGAGTTTTTGGCGGAGACGAGAGGATTTGAACCTCCGAGGGGCTTTAAGACCCCTACCTCATTAGCAGTGAGGCGCACTCGACCGGGCTATGCGACGTCTCCGAGAACTCTTGAAGTTTAGCCCAAAACACCAGCTGGCTGAGAACGAGCTAACGCCTTGCTAGTCCGAACAAGTCTCGGTAGCAGCGTTTGTGCCCCGCGCCCATTCGGGTAGCACATCTTCGCCAGTGCCTGATTCAGTAGTTGTGTCGGTAGCAGGCGCGTCAGTTTCTTTCACGCTGGCGCCGTAGCCGGTGTTCGCTTTCTTGATTACAACTGGTTGGTCTTTTGCTAGGCGCTCAAAAATCAGTTGAGCCTGATCGTAGATTGGTTCAACTCTTCCAGCTTCGCTGCCAGATAAACCCCCGCGTGATGGAACCTGGAGGAAAGTCATCTTGTCCAGATCAACGTTTCGAAGTGCTCCGGCAAGGGCAACCATTGTTCCAAGGTCGGTCATGCTGTCAGAAAGTTTCATGTTTCTAGCTGCGGCATTGGCCAAGCTGTAAAGGTAAATGGGGTTTGTCAGAACTCCCTCGTTTTTCACTTTTCTAAGTAGTGAGGTAAGAAATACCTGCTGGTTAGAGATACGGGCTAAGTCTGACCCGTCACCGACACCGTGTCTTGTGCGAAGGAATGCTAGGGCTTCTTTTCCTTGAAGAGTGTGAAGACCTGCGTCCAATTTGAGTTTTGAGTAGGTGTCGTCAATTGGGCTTGCTACACAAACTTCAACCCCGCCAATTGCATTAGACATTTCAATAACGCCACGGAAATCAATCATGGCTAGATATGGAATCGTAACACCTGTCATAGCCTGGATGGTGAGTAGTGTGCAGACCGGGCCACCGTAAACAATTGATGCGTTAATTTGTTGCCTGCTCATTGGCGAGAATGATCCGCCCTCGGGGTCTGGGCAGGCTGGTATTGGAACAAGAAGGTCCCTTGGGAAAGAAAGTGCGACCGCGTTTTTGCGATCCGCTGAAATGTGCAAAAGCATAATCACATCCGCAAGTTCCGATGTGTCGTTGCCGTAGCCTTTACCCTGACCTTTGCGGGTATCCGAGCCAACCAAGAGCATGTTGATTGGACCATTGAGATCTTCGACGCTTGGTTGCGCGAAAGCGTTTCCTTCGGCATCAACCAGCGTGATGTTGTTTTCTTTCAAGGTGTTTGAAAGTTGAAAGACTGAGATTCCTGTGACAGCAAGTAGTGCTCCCATGCCAACAGCAAGGCCCTTAAATCCCCAACGAACATACTTTCTCCAAGGAGCTGGGGATTTCTGGTTACCGTGTCGAGGGATTTCTTTGCCGGGTCCGGTAGGAGGGCGAACGACTCTTCGCGTTGCAAAGTTAGGTAGTTGATCTGACAATTGCCGCTTTTCTCCCTTAGAGGAACCAGAGCTCAAGTCTATTTGAGAGGCAAATTTAGCCCCTGCAAGCTCAGGGGATTCACAGATAAAAAATGGCGGAGGCCGTGGGATTCGAACCCACGAAACATTTCTGTTCACTGGTTTTCAAGACCAGCTCCATCGGCCGCTCGGACAGACCTCCGTAAAGAACTTTACAGGAAACCAGTGGTGCTAGCGCTGCCTAGAAAACAAGATGCCTTCGAAGCCCGCCAGGACCCTAGCAACACCATCGTCGGTGACAGATGATGTGACATCTGTTGCCTCCAACTGGACTTCCTCTGGAGCCTGGCCCATTGCAAATGCCAAACCACCGTTGGACTTAGCCCACTGGAACATTTCTATATCGTTTCGGCCATCGCCCATCACGAGCACCTGGTGGTTTGCTATACCCAGGCGCTGTCTTTGAACTTCAAGAGCACTGGCCTTAGACACTCCTTTGGGGGAAATATCTAGCCATGCGGTGTATCCAATTGCGTAGCTAACCGATGCCAGTCCAATTCTTGAAACCAGTCCCAGGAATTCTTCCACATCGTGCTGAGGCGAAAGAACGACGACCCGGCTAACTGGGTGATGCATTAGTTGCTCTAGTGGAGTTTCAAAGTTCTGATCCCCGAGTGCGTAGGTTGGAAAAGGGCGATGGAAGCGATAGCTTCCATCGACATCTTCAACTGCGAAGTGTGCTTCGGGTAGGTGCTCTATTAGCTGGCTAAGAATTTCAGCCGGATCAAAAGTTGTGATGTCGGTCATCTGGAATCCTTTTGGGTGGTCGGTATCTAGTTGCACCGTCACTGCTCCATTGGAGCTAACAACAAAACCCTGTTCGAAACCCAAGTCTCTGACCACTGGAACGGCATTTGCGGCAGCGCGGCCGGTAGCGATGATTACCTCGTGGCCGAGTTCTTTTACTCTTTGAACTTCTTTTATTACTTCAGGAGAAAGGTATCCGTCGTCGTGAACTAAGGTTCCGTCAATGTCTAGCCCAATCAACCAGCGATCACTCGGGGAAAGGCTAGGCATGGGTGAGGTTTTCTCCTGGGCTTTTTCTTATTTGCTCTTGGGAGAAATGAATTCTTCGCCACCAAGGTATGGGCGAAGAGCCGCTGGGATCTTGACCGATCCATCAGCCTGCTGATGGTTTTCTAAAATCGCAACCAGCCATCGCGTAGTTGCAAGAGTTCCATTCAAAGTTGCGGCGGTAGCAGTCTTGCCATCCGCTGTTCTGTATCGAACGTTTAGTCTTCTGGCCTGGTAGGTGGTGCAGTTAGAAGTCGAAGTGAGCTCCCGGTAGTTGCCCTGGGTTGGAACCCATGCTTCAGCGTCGTACTTTCTTGCTGCCGAAGAGCCTAGATCTCCAGCTGCTGTATCAATGACTCGATAAGGTAGTTCGCAAGCCTGAAGCATTTCTTCTTGAAAACCTAGGAGTTTCTGGTGTTCAGCTTCTGCTTGTTCGGGGGCGATGTAGCTAAACATCTCTAACTTGTTGAATTGGTGAACCCTAAGAATTCCTCGGGTGTCTTTGCCGTGGCTTCCAGCTTCTCGTCTGTAGCAGGTTGACCAACCTGCATAGCGAAGTGGTCCGTCTTCTAGTTCAATGATCTCGTCGCGGTGGTAACCCGCAAGGGCGACCTCGCTGGTTCCAGTTAGGTAAAGCTCGTCTGCAGGCAAAAAGTAAATCTCATCGGCATGCTCACCAAGGAAGCCAGTTCCTGCCATTACCTCTGGTCTAACCAAGGTTGGAGTAATCAAGGCGGTGAAGCCGGCCTTAGTCGCCTTGTCTAAAGCTAAATTCATCAGGGCTAGCTCGAGGCGTGCGCCCATTCCCTTAAGAAAGTAAAAACGAGAACCTGAGATCTTGGCTCCCCGCTCAATGTCAATAACGTCTAGGGATTCACCAAGAGCAACGTGATCTTTGGGTTCAAATGAGAAATTTGGTTTAGTGCCGACTTCTTTGATAACGACAAAATCATTCTCTCCGCCGGATGGGACGCCATCAAGAACCACGTTCTCTATCTTCCAGATGATGACATCGAGCTCTTCAGCGGCAGCGTTAGCTGCCTCGTTAGCAGTCTTTACTTTTCCAGCTAGCTCCTGGGCGGCAGCAACAAGGGTTGCTTTTTCTTCCTTTGGCGCTGTTGAAACAAGTTTGGAGTGGGCATTTTGTTCGGCTCTCAGGGATTCAAATTCGGCGAGCGCCTTGCGCCGCTTGGCATCAGCTTGCGCTGCTTGGTCGACCAGTTTCTCATCGCGCCCCCTGGCGCGCTGAGAGGCCTTGATGGCTTCTGGGTTTTCTCTGAGGAGATTGAGGTCGATCACCCCTCAAGAATACAAGGGATGAACCAATAGCTCTTGAGGGGAAAGGCTAACGAGCCTTTCTGATGCTTTCTAGCCACTTACTCGCATCGGCATACTGACCGTTTGAGTTGTTTCCCTCGGGCTTAGTCTGTTGCTTATCTGCTCTTGAGTAAGAACCAAGAAAGCTCACCTTGGGGCTGAATCTGTGAAGCCCTGCAAGGGCTTCACCCATAGATTCATCAAGAACATGACCTTCGGCATCAATGTTGAACCTGTATCGACCAAGTCTGTCTCCAATAGGTCTTGATTCGATTCTTGTTAGGTTCACACCCCGTGTTGAGAACTGTTCGAGCATGGCAAGAAGTGCTCCTGGCTGATCTGAAGGAAGTTCAACAATCACAGAGGTCTTGTCGGCTCCGGTTGGTTTAGGCAAATCTCCTGCCAAGCCAATCTGAATGAAGCGGGTCTGAGCTTGCTTGTTCTCACCAATGTTCTTGGCCAGCGTGATGAGTTTGTGGTGGTTAGTAATGGTAGGTGCAGCAATGGCTGCATCCGCTTGTTCTGAAGTTAATAAGGCAGCAGCCGCCGCTGCAGTTGAGGTTGCAGGAAGATGAACGTGCTTCGGAAGTTTTTCGAGCAGCCATTTGCGGCTCTGGGCGTAGGCAACCGGGTGGGTTGCGATTGTCTTGACCTCTGAAAGTTTTGTGCCAGGTCTTGCAACCAGGTTAAAGCTAACTGGGACAAGATACTCGCCATAGATTCTGATCTTGTCTGTTCCAGCTAGGGCATCTAGTGTTGCTGATACTCCACCTTCAATTGAGTTCTCAACAGGAATGATTGCCCTTTTTGCTTTGCCTGAGATAACAAGCTCGATTGCCTCGGCTACGTGGTTGACAGAAATTTTCTTGGCGTTCTTTGCCTCTTTGACTTGGGCAAGGGCTAGCTCAGTGAAAGTTCCAACTGGACCTAAGAATGCGAAAGTCAGGTTGGAGGTGGGCTTTGAAGTCTTGGCAGGCATAAAGACAAGGTTAGAGCCAACCGGGGGTGATTAGCTAAGGTTTCTGGCTCGAAGTTTCGTTGCGCTTAGCCAGCAGGTGCTAGGTAGTCTGGTGCTGCATCAAGTCCCCAGAATTCTTCTAGGGTCTTGATTCCATTTGTTTTCATTTCAGTTGCCAGCTCTACGCCTACATATCTGAAGTGCCAAGGCTCGTACTGAAATCCCGTAATGGGTTTGTATCCCTTGGGGTATCTCAATACAAAGCCATACTCGTGGGCATTTTCTGCTATCCATCTGCCTGCTTCGGTATTTCCGAAGCAGACCATGATCACGCAGCCTTGACCCTTGACCGAAAAATCAGCTGCAAGCCCCAGTTGGTGTTCAGAGTGACCTGGTCTTGCCGAGAGTTTTTCGGCAACAGCAAGTCCTCGGGTGTCCCTGGTTCTGTTGTATAGGCCTTGTTGGTTTTTGTAGGTTCTAAAGCCGCTGTTCAAGATCAGAGTTCCGATGCCCTCTTCCGACAGAGCCGCAGCCATCTCTTCTGTTGCCAGGGCTGCCTCTTCTCGCAGCTGCAGCCCAAATGGGTTCTGAACTTTTGGCTTCGGAAGGGTTGGAAAGACTAGATTGGTCGGCTGGTACTTCAGTGGCGATATCTGCCTGTGTTTGTTCACAACCACCCAGATCGAATCTGCTTCGTCAATTGAGTGCTTCGGTGGATCGAAGATTGTGACTGGTTTGGCTTGGACCTGATCAGCGATGGTCTGGATTGTTTCAGGAAGGTTTGCTGCCTGATCGGAAAGAATCTTTGGTAGGCCAAGAACTCCAGCCGTGCCAATTAGCAAGGCCCCAACAACTGAGAGAGTAATCAAGCGCCGAAGGCGCATTGATACTCGTCCGTTGTTTTGTGGCATATGGTCAGCCTAACTTTGCTTGCCAAAGATGCCTTGGAGCTTAGACTTGTAAACAACACGGGAGTTTGGGTAAACCAGACTGAGAGGAAGACTAAAGTCTTCGACCGTCGAACCTGATCTGGGTAATGCCAGCGCAGGGAGGACACTCTTGATACACCCCGTGCCTACCTTCAGCCTAAGGGGCACGAAATGAAAAAACTAGTTTCACTACTTGCTGGAGCCAGCCTGCTGCTAGCAAGCTGCGCACCGGCTGATCAAGCAGCAACCAAAGTGACTTTGGTTGCCCATGACTCTTTTGCTATCTCGGATGAGTCAATCGCTGAGTTCCAAGAAGCTTCGGGTTTTGAGCTGGAAATCATTCGAGCAGGCGATGCCGGAAGTCTTACCAACCGCTTAGTTCTAACCAAAGACTCACCGATTGCTGATGTTGTGTTTGGTATCGACAACACATTCCGAGGTATTGCCGATGAGAACGGAATCATCGAAGGTGAACTGTTTCCAGTTGACTATGCCGATGTCTGTTTCAACTACGACAGGCTTTGGTTTGAAAAACGCGGCATGACACCTCCTGCTTCTTGGAGAGACCTGACCAAGCCTTCTTACAACAGCCTGACTGTTGTCACCAACCCGCTTTCATCTTCCCCAGGACTTGCTTTCCTAGCCGCCACAGTTGCTGCCTTTGGTGAGCAAAGCTTTGAACAGTACTGGAAAGAGCTCAGAGACAATGGCGTGATGGTTGCAGCCGGTTGGGAAGAGGCCTACTTCATTTACTTCTCTGGTTCATCAGGAAACGGTGACTACCCAATTGTTTTGAGCTATAGCTCATCCCCTGCTGCGGAAATCCGTGAGAATGGCAAGTCTCAAACAGCTGCGCTGTTGGAGGAGTGCTTTAGACAAATAGAGTTTGTTGGAACACTTGCTGGAGCTTCCAACCCAGAAGGAGCAAAAGCACTGGTTGAGTTCTTGCTTTCAGAATCTTTCCAGAACACCATGCCTGGTTTGATGTATGTGTATCCGGTAAATGAAAAGGCTGTGATTCCTGCTGAGTGGTCAGAGTTTGGCCCTGCCGCTAACTCAACCATGGGGGAAGACCTAAGCATCGCTACCCACCGCGAGAAGTGGCAAACCAAGTGGTCAGCAATCTTTGAGTAGAAAACTGCTCTGGGTAATACCGCTAACTTTCGTAGGGGTCTTGTTCTATTGGCCAATCGCCAAGATAACCTCACTGGGTTTCTCTGGTGATTGGCTAGCCACGCTTTCTGAACCCAAAATCCTCGAGGTGATTTGGTTCACTCTTTGGCAGGCAGCTCTATCGACACTTGTGACGCTAGTTGTTGCGATACCCGGCGCATACCTCTTATACAGAAAGTCATTCCCGGGACAAAGTCTTATCAAGGCGCTGATAACAATTCCGTTTGTGCTTCCGAGTATCGTTGTGGCAGTTGGATTCACTGTCTTTAGAGGCGTCCACGACTTCTGGATTGAATTTGGGCTTACCTTTCTATCTGACCCGATTTATTGGATCATCGCTGCCCATGTGTTTGTGAACTACTCGATTGCCGTAAGAACAATCGGTGGCGTCTGGTCCGGATTAGACACCGAGATAGATGATGCTGCTGAGTTAGACGGTGCCGGAAGGCTCCGTAGCTTGTTGGCTATTTCCTTACCTCAGCTTCGACCAGCGGTCTTCTCAACAGCGGCCCTAGTGTTCTTGTTCTCTGCAACCAGCTTTGGGATTGTTTTGGTGCTTGGTGGCGGTCAGGTTCAAACCATCGAGACAGCCATTTACTTCTCTGCTACCCAGTTCCTGGACCTTGAAAGCGCTGCAGCCTTGGTATTCATTCAAACCCTGATTACAGCAGCCGCTTTTCTGGTTGGCTCTTCCCTTGCCAAAGGAACTGTCGGGCTAGAGCAAGTCTTTGAGGGCACGCGCAAACCTCGGGTCGACAAACGTGACTGGCCGGCTGCGGTTGTCACCGCTGGGATTGTTCTGGGTCTCCTGGTTATGCCGATGCTGCTTGTTCTGGTTGAGGCGTTCAAGGTAGGCGATGGCTGGGGACTTAGGAACTTTGCAAACCTGGGAACCCGAGGTGCAAGAGATCTCCTGAATATTTCAGTTTTGGATGCTGCCGCCAACTCACTTAGAAACATGGTTGTTGCTGCAGGCATTGCCTTTTTCCTTGGAACGCTGATTTCCTGGTTGCTGGTTAGAACCAGGCAAAAACTTTTGGACTTGGTTTTCTTGGTTCCCCTCGGAGTATCGAGTGTTGTCCTTGGCTTTGGGTTCCTGGTTTCCTTTAATTCATCTTGGTTTCCGCTTCGATCCTCTTGGTTGATTGTTCCCCTTGCCCAAGCGTTGATTGCGTTACCTATGGTCATAAGGCTGGTTTACCCAGCGCTTGTTTCGATAGGCAAAGAGCCAATCGAACAAGCATCTCTTGATGGAGCTTCGTCTTGGCAAATCTGGAGATTTGTTGAATCGGGAATGATCAAGGGAGTTTTGCTAACTGCTGCCGGATACGCCGCGATTATTTCTGTTGGTGAGTTTGGTGCAAGTAGTTTCCTTGCCTATGGATCAGAAGGAACTATCCCAACGTTGTTGTTTCGTTTGATTGCTAGACCTGGTGAGCAAAACTATGGAATGGCGATGGCTGTTTCAGCTATCTTGATTGTTTTTGTGTTGTTAGTAATGCTGCTACTCAGCAGATACTCAAGGTACAAGCAGGCTTAGAACCAGTTGCCTGCCAGCTGGTAGCCTTGTCCAATGCCCCGCCTAAAGAACTTTGTTTCCAGCATTCTGTTGGCCTTTGGGTATTCAATAAACTCCAAGTCCAAGAAGAAACTTCTTGGAGATTTGATTCGACTTCCTGAAGATGTCGGCCTAACCCCAGTCGAAGCACGAAAGATATACAAATCCTCCAAGAGTCAGCTGGGTCAGGATCTTCTTGCCCTGATTGCATCAGGGTCAAAAAAGCCTGGCTTCTTTGTTGAGTTTGGTTCAGCAGACGGTGTTGCACTCAGCAACAGTTTCCTTCTCGAGAAGGAAATGGGTTGGTCGGGAATTCTTTGTGAACCAAGCAGAAGCTGGCACGAGGACCTAAAGCAAAACCGTTCTTGCATCGTTGACACTCGCTGCGTCTATTCAAGAACTGGTGAGCAAATCAGCTTCTCAGAGAACTATATCGGTGAGCTCTCCGGTATCACCGAGTTCACTGGAGGTGATCACCACGGAATCTTGGACAGAACCACTACCTCATACCAAGTTGAGACCATTTCCCTGCTTGATCTTCTAAAGAGCCACAGAGCCCCTAAGCACATCGAGTTTCTCTCTGTAGACACAGAGGGCAGTGAGTTCGAGATTCTGAACGCCTTTGACTTTTCTCAGTACACCTTCGGTGCTATCTGCGTCGAACACAACTACCTAGAGAACAGACCTAAGGTCAAACAGCTTCTTGAAGCCAACGGTTACCGCCAGGTTTATCCAGAGCTATCTGAATTTGATGACTGGTTTGTTTTGAAAACAAACCAAAACATTCCTGGCTAAGCCCTAACCAACTCGTACTTGGCACCCTCGAGCCGCTGCTGAATTACCCCTAGCGCCTCTGGGTTTTGATCGATCAAAATGAATTTTCTTTCCAGTATGTTGGCAACAACTCCTGTTGTTCCAGAACCTGCAAAAAAATCCAGCACAACATCGCCTTCTTTGCTGCTTGCCTGAATGATTCTTCTCAAGATACCGATGGGCTTTTGGGTTGGGTACCCTGTCTTTTCTTTGCCGGTTGGGGAAACGATAGTGTGCCACCAGACATCGGTGGGAAGCTTCCCTTTGGCAACCTTCTCTTCAGTGACTAGTCCTGGTGCCATGTACGGTTCACGATCAACTGTTTCTGAATCGAAGTAGTACTGCTTCGGATCCTTTACGAATACCAAGATTGTGTCGTGCTTGGCGGGCCAACGGGATTTGGACTTGCCCCCATAGTCGTAGGCCCAGATGATTTCATTCAGGAAGTTATCTGGCCCGAAGAGGGCATCGAGTAACACCTTGGCGTAATGAGACTCTCGGTAGTCCAGGTGCAGATACAAAGTCCCTGTTGGTTTTAGAAGACGATGTGCTTCTTGGAGTCTTGGCTCCAAGAAGGCCCAGTAGTCAACGAACTGGTCGTCGTAGGAGAGAACTTGAGACTTAATCGTCTCGTACCTCTTTCCCTTGAACCCGATGCGGTCACCTTCGTCGTTGCGGCGGGTGGTTTCCTTAGACCTTTGCTGGGAGCGTCCAGTGTTGAAGGGTGGGTCGATATAGATAAGGTCTATGGACTCAGTCGGAATAGACTGCAAAATGGCAAGGTTATCCCCGAGATAGACGGTGTTCTTTAGAACAGTGTTCTTAGGGTCGCTCACAAGGGAAAGATTAACACCATGAGACCAAAAGTGATTCACAACCAAGAAGCTCACAGATATGAGCTTTGGTTGGAAGATAAGCGCATAGGCCTAGCCGATTACTCACTAATGCCGGGAGAGCGCCACTTTGTCCACACCGAGGTTGATCCAGATCAGCAAAACAAGGGCTTTGCTGCCGATCTGATGCGAGAAGCTTTGGCCGATGTTAGAGCAAACTCAAAGGACAAGGTTGTCCCGGTTTGTTCCTACGTAGTTATGTATATGAAAAGGCACCCAGAAACCCATGACCTGTTGAAAGGCTCCATCGAAGAAGCAGTTGCTGCTTGCCGTTGGCCAGGAGCTAGGGGCTAGCTAACTCTTTGGTTGACCCAGCCAACTAGATCGCCGATGACATCTGCTTTGTTGAGCTCGTTATAGATCTCATGCCTGCAGTCGTTATAGACGAACAGCTCGATATCTTCTGTTCCAGAATTTTTCCTGTAAGCCTTGACTAGGGCTTTGTTGGAGTTGATGCCTCCCACTGTGTCCTTTTCTCCAATCATCACCAGAATCGGAAGATCAGGCCTAACTTTCTTTGATGGCACTCCTACGATTCCCAAAGCGTTTTTGAAACCAAGTACTGGAAAGACTTCTGCGAGGAAGGTGAGTGGGTCTTCGGCAAACCCCTTCTGTATCTCAACATCTCTGGACAACCATTCATAGCCATTTGCTCCTGGGATTTTCTTGAATTCCTTGTTGAAGTTTCCTGTTGCGGAATAGCCCGGCAAGCTTAGGCCTGACCCAGAAAGAACAACTAGTTGATAGCGACTCGAGTAATCATTAATGATCTTCTGCGCGATATACCCTCCCCAGCTGTGTCCAAGAAGGACTAGCGGTCGGTTTGGGTTTTCTTTCTTTATTAGCTCAGACATACTGGCAACCTGCGCAATCGTTGCCTTCATGCCACCGGGCCCTAATTGACCTAATTTAGTTATCTGCTTGTTTTCAATCTGCTTTAGTCCGGTTTGTCCGTGACCTCTGTGGTCATCGGCATAGACGCTAAAGCCTGCCTTGTTCAAAGTTGCTGCCATAGCGTCGTATCTTCTGGCGTGCTCGCCTAGACCGTGAGCAATCTGGATAACTGCTTTAGGTTCTGCCACCGGCCACTCATAGAACATGATCTCGACTCCAAAGTCGTCTTTGAAGGATCTCTTGATTGGTAGATCTGTCATTGTTCGTAGCCTTTTCTCTTCTAGTTAGTTGCCTTCAAAGTCTGTCGCAAAAAGCTTGGCGCTGGTTTTTCCTTGTTGTTTAGTCCCAGTTGCTTGGGGCTGGTTCTTTGCCCTTGGGCAAAGAGGATGATTTGGACCAGGCAGCTACCCACTCAGGAAGCTTAGGGACAGGCCCTGTCCAAGGTGTGACCTCAAGTAGTTCCTGAGGTGTGACGATTCCCCTGGAGCGCTTTAGAAAGCGAATGCGCACTACCGCCCTGGCATAGATCTGGTGTTTGACAACGAATCTTTGTTCAAAGTAAAAAGCTTCATCGGTCCAACCGATGACCTTGCTTTCTAGTGTGAATTCTTGCCAAAGCTCTAACGATTTTCTAAAGGTTATGTTTTCGGCAACAACGACCGGATACCAACCGAGCTTTTTCCACTTGTTCCAGATGCCTGTGCGTTTTCCGTGGTCGTATCTTGCAAGATCCAGAATCGTTAGAAACACACCGTTGTTCATATGGGCGTAGATATCTAGATCGGTTGGCCAAACCCTTAATTTTCTTTTTGCGACTTCGTGAATCTGAAGTGGTGATCTTGTTCTCCAGCTAACTAGCTGAACAATAAGTCTTAGCCAAAGCTTCATTTACCAGATGCTCACTCGCTGTGACTGATCTAGCCAGAGCGCATCCTCTGGAGATAAATCAAACGCTTCGTAGAAACCATCGATGTTTCGTACGATCTGGTTGCAACGGAACTCCGGTGGTGAGTGTGGGTCGGTAGCTAGTCTCTGCAGCACCATTTCATCTCGTCCCTTTGTTCTCCAGGCCTGAGCCCAGGAAAGAAACAGTCTTTGCTTAGAGGAAAGTCCATCAATTGGTGCTGGCTCTGCTCCGCCGTTGTCTTTTAGAGAAAGCAGGTAAGCGCGGTAAGCGATTCCAAGACCGCCGAGATCTCCAATGTTTTCTCCAATGGTTAGCTCCCCATTGACCTTGTTCTCATCTGGTAGCTGAGCTGGGGAAAGTTCATTGAACTGAGAGATCAAACTGGCAGTTCTTTCTTCAAATGCTTTGCGGTCAGCATCTGACCACCAGCTAATTAGTGCTCCGTCGCCGTCGTACTTAGATCCTTGGTCATCAAACCCATGACCGATCTCGTGACCGATAACGGCACCGATTGCCCCGAAGTTCACAGCATCATCTGACTCCAGTGAGAAAAACGGCGGCTGCAGAATTGCAGCTGGGAAAACAATCTCGTTGAAGCCTGGGTTGTAATAGGCGTTTACTGTTTGTGGTGTCATGAACCACTCTTCGCGGTCAATCGGAGAACTAATCTTCTTCATCTCGCGATCTAGGTTCCAAGAGGTCACACGCTTGACGTTGCCAACCAAATCGTTTCGGTCGATAATAATCCTTGAGTAGTCCTTCCACTTCGTCGGGTACCCAATCTTTGGTGTGAACTTAGTTAGTTTGACTAAGGCCTTCTTTTTGGTCTCATCGCTCATCCACTCAAGTTCTTGAATGCTCTCGCGATAAGCCTGAATCAAGTAATCAACCAGCTGGTCCATCTTGGCTTTAGCTTCAGGCGGGTAATACTTCTCAACGTAAATCTTTCCTACCGCTTCACCCAATGACCCTTCAACAAGAGATACTGCTCGCTTCCAGCGAGCGCGGTTGACCGGTGCACCGGTCAACTTGGTTCCATAGAAGGCAAATCTTTCATCCACAAATTCTTGAGATAGGTAAGCAGCCTTCGAAGAAATCACATTCCAGCTAAGCCAAGTCTTTAGAGCATCCAAGTTCTGCTCTGAGTACACGGAAGCTAATCCTTCGAAGAAGGATGGCATCATCACAATCGACTCTGCCAAAACCTTCGGATCGATGCCCGCTCCTTCGAACCAGAGGTTCCAGTCGAAGTTAGGTGTGAGCTTTTGTAGGTCAGCGAACTTGGTTGGGTTGTTGGTCTTGTCTGCATCGCGGGTTGCGACATTGTCCCAGTGTTTTGAGGCAAGTGTTGTCTCTAGCTCAACAACTGTTTTTGCTGCTGCTTCTGCCTTTTCTTTTTCCCAGCCTGCGAGCGCGAACATTTTGCCAACATGAACCTGGTAAGCCTCAAGGATTTCTTTGTGCTTATCTTCCCGGTAGTAAGCCTCGTCGGGAAGACCAAGTCCACCTTGGTAAAGGTTGATTTGGTATCTGGTTGGGTCGTTTGGGTCGTTATCGACATACATCCCGAAGATGCCGCTGGTTCCGGTTCTTTCGAATTCACCTAGCAACCGGGTTGCTTCCCCTATGGTCGCAAGCTCTGCAACTTGTTTCAGATCTGCCTTGATTGGTTCTGCGCCGAGCTGGTTGGCTTTTGCTTCGTCTAAGAAGCAGGCGAAGAGGTCTCCGATTTGCTGGCTGACGCCTGGTTTTGGGTTAGCAGCTGCTTCTTCCAGGATTAGCTTGACGGCTTCTTCAGAAGCGTCGGCAAGCATATGAAAGCTTCCGTAGATGGCCTTATCTTCGGGGATAGCGGTGTTATCGAGCCAGGTGCCATTGACGTGTCTAAATAGGTCGTCTTGGGCTCTTGTTTGCTTGTCTAACGAGGAGGCGTCAATACCGGGAGTAAGTTTCATCCCTTTATCCTAGAAGACTCTGAAGACTAGAATTTTGCTGTGGACCTGCAGAAAATCATTCTCTATTACGGCTTTGCTCCGGTTCCGGACCCCGAAGCCATGAAGCTTTGGCAGCGCTCCCTGTGTGAATCACTGGGACTAAAAGGTCGCATTCTTATCTCCAATCACGGCATCAATGGAACCCTTGGTGGCAACATGGAAGCACTAAAGAAGTATGCCCGCGCCACCAAGGAGTACCCGGGTTTCAACAAGATTGATTTCAAGTGGTCCGATGGAACCGGCGATGATTTTCCAAGACTAAGAGTTCGCTCTCGCAGCGAACTAGTTGCCTTCGGTGCTACCGAAGAGCTAAAGGTTGGACCCAAGGGAATCATCGGTGGCGGCAAGCACCTAAAGCCTGAAGAAGTAAACCAGCTGGTTTCCGAGCGCGGCGATGAGGTTGTGTTCTTTGATGGACGCAATGCATTTGAGGCCAAGATTGGTAAGTTCAAAAATGCAGTGGTTCCGGATGTTGAAACAACCCATGACTTTGTCAAAGAGATTGAATCGGGAAAGTATGACCACCTAAAGAACAAGCCAGTGGTCACTTACTGCACCGGTGGAATCCGGTGCGAGGTTTTGTCAGTTGCCATGAAAAACCGCGGCTTCCAAGAGGTTTACCAAATCAAGGGCGGCATAGTTCGCTACGGCGAGAAGTATGGCGATAAGGGTCTTTGGGAAGGTTCTCTATACGTCTTCGATGACCGCATGAAGATGGATTTTTCTCCAGAGGTCAAAACAATTGGCGAGTGCGAAGCATGCGGCGCAGCCACAAGTAACTTCCACGACTGCTCTTCCCTGGCTTGCAGAGATCTAGTTCTGCTTTGCGATGCTTGTGTTGCTAAGCCTGAAAACCTAGCTTGTAAGCCAGAGCACACTAGAGGAAAACGCATTGGCGCAACTGTCGGTTAGTTCACGCTGCGGCTAGTAATCTTTTCTGCAGATGCAGCATTGACGGGGGATCAGATGAAGCTACCTACAAGAGTCTTGGTTGTACTAACGACGATGGCCCTGGTTTCTGGTTGTTCTTCAACCTCAACGGTGCCTGAGGCCGAGAATCCTCTTGGTTCCCAGGAGGGTTTTGAGAATTTATCAATTGACAACTTGGAATACCCCCTAACGGGTGCTGCTGCATTTGCTTCCGTGAATCAAAAACTATTGGATTCACCAGATCTCAGTGTCAACGTAGAGTTTGTTATCGGACCCAACGTGTCAGAAGCTGAAGTTGCTCTCGAGAAGGTACTCGTTAGCAAAGCGGTGAGGATTTTCTCCGAATGGTATCTACCTGAGAGTTTTACGGTCGTCATGTTCTCTGAGAAAGACGGGGAATGGGCTGATCAAAAACTAGACGAGTACGGCGGTAGCTATTTCTCGACAATTTCTAAAGAAATCGAGAATTGGGTTTCCAATAGTGGTACCTGTGGTTTTGCGTTTGCAACAAAAACTAAAGAGGGTGCCCCCATTTACTTTGGCTGCACAGATAGCTTCCGTGAAAGGGAGTGGATTAACAGACAAACCCCTCCTCACGAGTATTTCCACTTAGTTCAATACCAATATGGAGAATATCCACAGTGGTTATTGGAAGGATCGGCGGCATTCTTTGGTGCAGCAGTTGGCTACTACGACATTTCACCTGATGGCCTGAGAAGCAAAGAGTTCTTTCGAGGCACAAGTGGGAACTTTGATCCGGAAAATGAAGGTCCCGACTACAACCGGTTTGTCAATCATCTACGAACATTGACTGAAAGTGATTCACTTAAGATGTTCGGAGACCTCGAAACCTTCGACTGGCAGAACGGGGACAGATTGTCCCATTATGCCCTGGGGGGACTTGCGACTGAAGTTTTGGTTGGAGTTTGGGGAATAGATAAGTATATGGAGATGGTCGTCGGTACGAAAGAAGACAGTTGGACATCAAGTTTTCAGAGCACCTATGGTCTAACCCCGGATGAGTTCTATGCGAAACTTGTCCCTTATCTAAAGGCGGCTGCGAAAGAAATGGACCTCTGGTAGAAATTCCTCGCTTGCTTAGGAGACAAAAACTCTTCAAATTCACAACCAAACAATTACTAAGTTCGGGCCTAACCTAATCTCAAACCCCAACATTAAGATCTAAGGATTGGTTTTTCTAAAGTGGATTCGCTAAATCGCCACGAAGACTACGGTCAGGAGTCCCTCGAAGAAGGACACCTTCTTGATGACCCAATCGCGCAGTTCCAGGCCTGGCTAATCGACGCCGAGCAGGCAGAGATCTACGAACCAAATGCCTTTGTTCTTGGAACAGTTGATTCGCAGAATCAGCCGCGCTCCAGAACAGTTTTGCTAAAGGGCGTCGACGACAAAGGTTTCTTTTTCGCCAGCAACTACTTATCTCGCAAGGGCGAAGCCCTTGCAGTCAATAACAAAGTAAGTGCGGTCTTTGGTTGGTACTCGATGTATCGGCAGGTATTGATTCAGGGAACTGCTGAAAAAGTTGAATCGCGCGAATCAGATGAGTACCACGTATCAAGACCGCACGATTCTCAAGTTGCTGCTTGGTCGAGCACGCAATCAAGTCCCATTGAATCAAGAGCAGCTCTTGATGCTCAATACGATCAAGCTCTGAAACGCTTTGAGGGCGCTGATGTTCCTCGTCCTGATTTTTGGGGTGGATACCGAATTGTTCCTACCCGAATTGAATTCTGGAAGGGTAGATCTAACCGAATGCACGACCGGATTGAATTTGTTCGAACTGTTGGGCCAGATGGCTCCTTTGGTGCCTGGAGCACTTCTAGGTTGCAGCCCTAACTAGCTACTTGTTGCCCTTTGGGGCTGAGAGTTTTATTGCAATCACTCACACAGCCAGTTTTTAGCCCCCTGCAGATAAACTTGTATTTCGCCACCAAACAAGGGAAACGCTTGGGCTTCATAGACAAAATCGAGAAGACTCTAGAAAAGAAGGTCTCTGGCCTTTTTTCCAAGACTTTCAAATCTGGCCTAGAGCCAGTCGAGATAGCCTCAGCCATCAAGCAGGAGATGGATGCCAAGGCATCCATTCTTAGCCGCGACCGAATCCTGGTTCCAAACTCTTACCTTGTTGCTCTAAGCCCTCAAGATCACCAGAAGCTTGCAAACCTCGGCGAACCACTTCTTGATGAGCTCAAAGCTCTAGCTTCTGAGCATGCTCGCAAACAAGGCTTCCAGTTCGGCGAGGTACTTGAGATAAAGCTTTCCGCTTTACCTTCTTTATTGCTGGGCCAACTAGATATTTCTTCAGAGGCTAAAAAAATAGACGTTGCCTGGATACCGGTGTTGCAAGTTGCTGGTGTCTCCCACGAGCTAACAAGATCGAGAACAACAGTAGGTCGAGATTCCACGGCAGATCTTCAAATCGGGGACAATGGCTTGAGTAGAAAGCACTTTGAGATCCTCTGGGATGGCTCAAGGGCAGCTGTTCGAGACCTTGGCTCCACCAATGGCACCACAGTGTCTGGCAAGAAAATCGACCAGCTGACTATTTCCTCCGGCACGGTGTTTTCAGCCGGTCGAACAGACTTCTTATTCAATGTGATCGCGAGGGCTAAATGAGTGAGCTAGCGCTATTTCTAGTCCGCACCGGATTCCTGGTTTTACTTTGGATCTTCATCTTCAGCATCATCTCAGTAATCCGTGCTGACCTGTTTGGGCAAAAGGTAGTCTCTCGCGTTGCCCAAGCTAACGTGCCAGCAGTGTTCTCAAGCCCAGGGGCAGCTGGAGCTACTCCAACCCAGCAACTTGATCAGAAAGCAACCAAGCTTGTTGTCACCGGAGGTGACAAGGTTGGAACCGAGATAGCGCTTTCAGGAAGGCAGCTATCGATCGGTCGAGCAGGAGATAGCGACCTAATCGTTGATGACGAATACGCATCAACCCACCACGCCAAGTTGGTCTTTATAAACGGTGAGTGGCTAATCCAAGATCTTGATTCCACCAATGGAACATTCCTTGAGGGTCAAAAAGTTTCCACACCTCAAACAGTTTCCATGAACGCCGCGGTTCGAATAGGCCAAACAACCTTTGAGTTGAGGGCGTAGCAGCCTTGGGAATCAAAACCGTTTCCTACGCAGCAAGCGATGTTGGGAAAGTTAGATCTTCCAACCAAGACTCCGGCTACGCCGGAGTCAATTTGTTCTTTGTTGCTGACGGTATGGGTGGTCACGCAGGAGGGGATATAGCCTCGGCAATCACCGCCCAGCATATTGCAACCGCCGATGAGCCGGTAGAAAACTACCAGCAGGCTGAGCAAAAACTTATTGACTACATCTGGCAGGCAAATCAGAAACTCAGCGCTTGTGTTGGGGAGCACTCTGACCTTGCTGGAATGGGAACAACTTTTTCTGGGATGTTGGTTCATGGAACCAGTGTTTCCATAGGGCACATAGGGGACTCAAGAATTTATCTTGCCCGAGACGGCGTTGTGAAGCAGATCACAACAGATCACACATTCGTCCAGCGACTTGTTGATACTGGCCGCATCTCGGAAGAAGAAGCGCTGGTTCATCCAAGACGAAGCGTGCTTATGCGCGTACTAGGAGATGTCGAGCAGTTCCCAGAAGTTGATCTTGAAACCTTTGAAACCAAACCTGGCGACCGTTGGATGGTTTGCAGCGATGGTCTATCCGGTGTTATCCCAGAAGGGCTAATGCACCGCATCATGCTTTCTAAATCCAATGTTCAAGAAGCAACTAATTTGCTGGTTGGCGAGGCGCTGGAATTTGGGGCACCGGATAACGTCACTATTGTTTTGGTCGATGTTTTAGATGAAAAGGAAGAGACAGCGGCATCTGCATCTCGAAACTTTGTTGGCTCGGCCGCAAGCGAAGTTGTTATCGACGAGCGCCGCGGTAGAAGAATCCTGAGGATTCTGAACCCAATGACGCTTATTGAAATGCTCCAAAAACCAGAGGATCCAACCAGCTTTGCTCCAGAGTCCGAAGAGCTACTGGAAAAGATTCTCAAAGACACCAAGGGTCGAATCCGTGCTCGAAGGCTGCGCCAACTTGCTACCTATGTCTTGCTGGTTGCTGTAGCAATCTATGGACTATTCCTAGCCTATGAATACACCCAGACTAGGTTCTTTGTTGGAACAAGCGACGGGGTAGTTGTTATCTACAAAGGCATCAGGGAAGATCTTGGGCCATTTAGATTCTCAACCGTTTATGAAGTTTCCAGCATCACTCTCGAGTCGCTAACGGATTTCCAGCGCGAAGCGCTGAAGCGATCAATTGCCACCGAGAGTCTTGAGGAAGCCAGAAGAGTTTTGGATCAGCTAGGGGGCAACTAGCGATGAATCCGCTGACCGAAGCCCTTCAGATTTCAAAGCTAATCAAGGTAGTTCCGAGATCTAGAAACCTAGAAGCGCTCTTGCTGTTTTTCGCGGCAGGACTAAACGCCTTTGAAATAGCGCAGATTCAGCTTTCCATTCTGGAAAAAATCACAACCGATTTGTTCACCTACTGGTTTCCACCAATTGCATTTGCTTTTGTTTTGCACCTAATTCTTCGCCGCCGAGCATCAGAGGCTGACCCGCTGATATTGCCAATTGCTGTTGCGCTAAACGGCCTTGGTATCGCGATGATTTACCGACTTGATCTTGCAAGCATTGCCTCCGGTGGTGCTGAGCTATTTGCGGTTAGGCAGGTGATGTGGACAGCGCTTGCTATGGCAATAGCTGCGATTGTCATATCGTTTGTTCCTAGCCAGCTGTTTTTACGCAGATACGTATATGTTTCGATGGCCGTTGGTATCGCGCTACTGCTACTTCCCTTGGTGCCATTTATCGGAACAACTATTAATGGCGCAACACTATGGATTTCCTTTTTCGGTGTCACTTTCCAGCCAGGTGAAATAGCCAAGATCGCACTGATTATTTTCTTCGCAGGCTACTTGGTAAATCGCAAAGATTCGCTAGCGGTTGTTGGTAGAAAAATCTTAGGAGTTCGAATTCCAAGGGGTCGTGAGCTTGGGCCTATCTTGGTGATCTGGCTTGCAAGCATTGGTGTTTTGGTTTTGCAGCGCGATCTTGGAACCAGCATTTTGTATTTCGGACTATTTCTGGTGATGATCTATGTTGCAACCGGTCGTGCTTTCTACGCCGGCATCGGCGTTGCAATGCTTATCACCGGTGGGCTTGTTGCATCCCGTGTCTTGGACTACGTTTCGCGACGCTTTGATTCGTGGCTGAACCCGTTCGACCAAGAAAACTACGACGCCGTTGGCGGTAGCTACCAGATCGTTCAGGGAATATTCGGCATGGCTAATGGTGGATTGTTTGGAACCGGCCTTGGTGGCGGTGTGCCGCAGTTAGTTCCTTTGGCCGAAAGCGACTTTATTATTTCCAGCCTTGCAGAAGAGTTAGGCCTGATTGGCTTCTTTGCAATTCTTGCTCTGTACTTCTTGCTGGTAGCCCGTGGACTAAAAGTTGGCTTTAGGCACAACGATGAATTTGCCAAGCTGATGGCGGTTGGTTTTGCTTTTGTGATTGCTCTGCAGGTGTTTGTGGTTATCGGTGGCGTCACCAGAATTCTTCCTTTGACCGGACTTACCACGCCGCTATTGGCAGCAGGTGGATCATCGCTTCTTGCTAACTGGATCATCATCGCCATGCTTCTTCGTCTTTCTGACTCAGCTGCTGATCGCCAGGCCGAGGTGAGCATTCGATGACTAAGGAACTAAGAAGAGTCTCGCTGGTAGTTGCTGCGATGTTCATGAGCCTATTTTTGGCAGGAACTCTTTTGCAGGCAGTCGACACAGAGGCTTTGGCAAATGATCCAAGAAACGTTAGAAATATCTACGAAAGCTATAAGACACAGCGCGGACCAATTCTGGTCGATGGCAAACCAATCGCTGAATCTATTGCGGTCGATAGCGCCTATCGATACTTGAGAACTTATGACAACGAGGTTTACTCGGGCGTGACCGGATACTTCTCTGTCTTCCGAGGCGCAACCGGAATCGAATCAGCTGCCAACTCTTACCTATCCGGTCAAAGCTCCTCACAGTTTTTCGAGCAGGTCAATGCTGTTTTATCTGGCAACCCGATCACAGGCGCTGCGGTTGAGCTAACCCTTGACCCTAGCTTGCAGCAAGCTGCCTGGGACGCCCTGGGCGACTACCGCGGGGCTTTGATTGCTATTGATCCAGTCACGGGCAACATCCTTGCGATGGTCTCAAAGCCTGGCTTTAACGTCAACCGAATTGCTGGCCACAACAGCGAGAAGGTGAGCGAAAAATACGTTGAGCTTGAATCAGACCCAGCTAACCCATTGATCAACAAAACCATCGGCGGGGACTTGTATCACCCGGGATCGGTATTCAAGCTGGTAGTGGCAGCTGCCGCCCTGGAATCTGGAGAATATAACAACGCAAGCACTTTCCCGAATCCAGTCTCGGTTCAGCTTCCAGGATCTACCTCCGAAGTTTTTAACTCCTCAAGAAACACCTGCGGTTCTGATTCCACCGTGACCCTTAGTTATGCGTTGCGCTATAGCTGCAACGTGCCTTTTGTTGAGTTGGGTCTTGCCTTAGGGCAGGATCGACTTCGAGCTCAGGCTGAGCTGTTTGGCTTTGGCAAAGAAATTCGTGTTCCGATGCTCGCAACCCCGAGTGTTTTCCCAGAAGAGATGGATGATGCTCAACTTGGGCTTTCGTCTTTCGGACAGTTCGATGTTCGGGTAAGCCCATTGCAAATGGCTCTGATTTCATCAGCCATTGCAAACGGTGGGCTGATGATGCAGCCGAACCTAATCGAGAGCGTGATTAGCCCCAACCTTTCTGTGATTTCATCCCCGCAACCTGAAGTGCTAGCTCAGCCGATAACTGCAGCAACCGCAGATGCGCTGAAGAAGATGATGGTTCAGTCGGTATCCAAAGGCGTTGCTAGCAACGCCTCCGTTTATGGCGTGAAGGTAGCCGGAAAAACCGGAACTGCCGAAAACGGTGACAATGAACGAGTCACTCTTTGGTTCACAGGCTTTGCGCCTTCAATAAATCCCAAGGTTGCCATCGCACTAGTGGTTGAAGATGGCGGAGGACGAGATTCTGGGGCAAGCGGTAATGGAACCGCTGCGCCGGTTGCTAGGTCGTTTTTCAAGGCGGTGTTTGGCCAATGAAGCCAGAGGCTGGGCAAGTTTACGGAAACCGCTATCGACTAGTTGATCGCATCGCAATTGGCGGTATGGGCGAGGTATGGCGTGCGCATGATGAAGTAATTCTTCGAGATGTTGCAATCAAGATCTTAAAACCCGAGTTCATGGGTGACCCGGGTTTTCTGGAACGTTTCCGTGTTGAAGCAAAACATGCGGCCCGCGTGGATCACGAAGGAATTGCGGATGTTTACGACTACGGTGAAGGATCTGGTTCTGCGTATCTGGTCATGGAACTAGTATCTGGTGATTCACTAGCTCGCATCATTGAAAAGCGCATTCGCCTAACTGGTGTTGAGGTTCTAAGCATCATGGAACAAACTGCGCGCGCATTGCACGCAGCTCACGAGGATGGCCTGGTGCACCGCGATGTGAAGCCAGGGAACCTTTTGATTACCCCCAGCGGGAAAGTAAAGATCACAGACTTTGGTATCGCAAGGGTGGCCGACCAGGTTGCCCTGACCGCCACCGGTCAAGTTATGGGAACTGTTCAATACCTTGCTCCAGAGCAGGCAACGGGTAAGCAGGCAACACCCTCAACGGATATTTACTCCCTTGGAATTGTTGCCTACGAGGCATTAACTGGAAGAAGGCCGTTCACTGGTGAATCACAAATGGTCATTGCCATGGCGCAGATCAACGACAAGCCTCCTGCCATGGGTCAAGACATCGATCAGCGGGTTCAGGATTTAGTTTTTTCCTGCCTTGCCAAAAAACCTAACCAGCGACCAGGTTCTGCACTAGATCTTTCAAACCGTGCCAGAGCATTACGGCTCCAGCTTGAGGGAGTTTCTCCAACCGAGATTTTCAATCAGGATCAAACTCCGACGGTTCGAACCAGAGTTACTGAGCCAGACCCGAAGACCGAGCCTTTGGAGACGCTACCTATTATTTGGCCTTGGCTCGCACTTATTGGTGTGCTGTTTGCGGCAGCAGCCGGTGTGATGATAGCGATTGTGTTGAGCTTGATGAGCGAGCAGCAAAGTGAAGTTCCAGTTCCAACCTTTGAGCCAACTGTTTCACCAACGAAAATTCCAGCCGAAGATTTGACTCCAACTGTTGTGGTTTTGCTAACTGATGTGATCGGCAAGAACGTGGCGGATGCCTCTATTTTCCTCAAAGAACGCGGGCTCGTAGTTGATGCGGTTCCAGGGGAACCGCTGAATCTAGAAGATCCTCGAATCTTGACTGTTTATAAAGCCGATGGCTTGGGGCAGGTGAAAGTTGGAGCAACAGTGAAGATTTACTACTACATCCAGCAAATAACTCTTCCTTATCCAACTGAATCAACGCCTGGCTCTGAACCAACCGATGGTTCTATCCCTTTGCCGAGCTCTACAGTGTTTCCCTTTCCTTCCCCAAGTCCCACTGGCGGAAGTGGGAACTGATGGGCTGGGTAATATTGAAATGTAAGAACGGGGTAAGACCAATTGTCTGATCAAGAGCGGGTATTAGCTGGTCGCTACAATGTGGGCGAAATCATCGGCCGCGGCGGTATGGCTGATGTGTTTGAAGGAGTCGATCTTCGCCTCGGGCGAAAGATTGCCATCAAGCTACTCAAGTCCGACCTAGCTAATGATGAGAACTTCGAATCCCGCTTCGCTCAGGAAGCCCAAGCATCAGCGAAGATGGCTCACCCAACCATTGTTCGTATCTATGACGCCGGCGAAGAAATCACCACTGACTCTAACGGCAACGTTCGCAAGACACCTTTTATTGTCATGGAATACGTCAAGGGCAAGCTCCTACGGGATTTGATGCACGAGCGAAAACTAACTTCTAGCGAAGCCGTTGGCTACGCCAAGGGCGTGCTTACTGCCCTTGAGTATTCGCACAAAGCTGGAATCATCCACCGCGACATCAAAGCGTCGAACATAATGGTCACCGAAGAAGGACAGGTCAAAGTCATGGACTTTGGCATTGCCCGCGCAATCTCTGACTCTTCCGCAACCCAGGCTCACACCTCGGGAATTGTTGGCACTGCCCAGTACTTCTCCCCCGAGCAAGCCAGAGGCGAAGCGGTAGATGCTAGAACAGATCTTTACTCGACCGGTGTTGTGCTTTACGAGATGCTTGCAGGCCGCCCACCCTTCAAGGGCGATACTGCCGTTTCGGTTGCCTACCAACACGTGAGCGCAAAAGTGACTCCACCATCAGCACACAATGCAGATATTTCACCGGAGATGGATCAAGTGGTTCTAAACGCACTTGCGAAAGATCGCATTGAGCGTTTCCAGACCGCAGAGGAATTCCGCGATCATTTGATCGCAGCAGCTAACGGACAGGCTCTGCAGAAAAAAACTTCCCCGACTAGAGCAATTCCTGTTGCTGCGCAACCAACACAGGTAATTGAGTCTGCTCAAACTGAAGTAATCGGCGAAGTTCAACCAGAAGATTTCTTCAAGGAATTGGGTGTTGATTTCAATTCAAATACCGAAACCAGTGCAATTAGAATCCAGAGCGCTTCTCGAAGCGAACGCCCTTCGGCTGGTGTGCTTTGGGGTGTTGGATCCGGTGCATCGGTAGTGCTAATTGGTCTGGTCATTTGGCTTCTTACATTGGGCGGATCATTCCAGCCATTTTTTCCAACGGCTAATTCAGGTATCCCCGTAGCTGATGTATCAGGTGCGCTATTTGATGATGGAGCCCAGGCCCTTCGTGATCAGGGATTGCTGGTTTTGAGAATTACTGAAGCAAGTGATGAGATCGCAGCAGGAGTAATAATTCGAACCGATCCTCCAGCTGGGACCAAGGTTCCTGAGCGAACAACAATTGAAATTGTGGTTTCTTCAGGAAAACTTGAAACATCGGTTCCGTTTCTAACCGGTCTCACCGAAGAAGCCGCCAGAGCAGCTCTAGAGGGAGTCGGGTTGGTACTTGGAGTTATATCCCCTGCAAACTCAGCAAATGTTGTCAAGGGCTCGGTTATTGAATCCGTTCCTGCAGCTAACGAAAGAGTCCCTGGCGGATCAGTTGTGAACCTGCTGGTATCTGATGGTCAAGTGCAAGTACCAAACGTTGAGAACTTGAGTATCTCCGAGGCTCAGCGAATCATGCAAGCGCCTGAAGTTGGTTTCAGTGTTGTTATCGCTCAGCCGGTGACTTGTGCAGGAACCGCTGGAACTCTAGTTGGAACTCAGTCGATTCCTGCAGGACTTGCGCCTCAGCGTTCGATAATCACCTTGACGCTAAATTGTGTGGCTACTGGCTAGAGATTAACCATCGGGGAAAGTGACTTGGCTTTTTGCGCTGCACCTTTGAGCCCGATTGATTCCAACCAGTTTCCGAGCATCTGATAGCCCCCCTCTGTCATTACTGACTCCGGGTGAAACTGCACTCCGTAAATTGGTTTAGTTGCGTGCTGCAAACCCATGATCACGCCTCCCTTGGTGCGTGAAGTCACGATTAGATCTTTAGGAACAGTTCCATCCAAAACCGCGAGTGAGTGATAGCGGGTGGCGCGAAAAGATTTTGGGACATCTTTGAAAATCAAACTGTTGTCGTGTTGAACTTCTGAAGTTTTGCCATGCATTAGTTCTTGTGCTGACTGGACGGTTGCACCCATTGCCTCTGCGATGGCTTGGTGGCCTAGGCAAACACCGAATACCGGTTGGTTGGTGACAAGTGCTTCTTTGACTACCGGGATGCTCAGTCCCGCATCGGCTGGGGTTCCAGGTCCCGGGGAGATTAGGACGCCATCGTATTTGGCCATTAGGGCTGGAAGCTCGGATGCCTCAATGGCGTCGTTTCTAATCACGTCTGTCTCGGCACCCAACTGCTGCAGGTAGCCATTTAGCGTGTATACGAAGCTGTCGTAGTTATCCAGCACGAGAATCTTGGTCATTTGTGTAAAGCCTAGTTGTAGAATTGAGCTCATGTCTGAACTCAATAACCTGCCGAAATCAAAGCCGTCCAAAAAAACTGGAAGCGACTCCGGAGAGTCACTAAACCCAGTTTGGTTTAAGCCCGTGATGTTTGGCTTCATGATTATTGGGCTTATCTGGATCATCACTTACTACGTGACCAGCGCTCAGTTCCCGCTAGGAGCAGCAACTCCGTTAAACGTTGGTAACTGGAATATCCTGATTGGTTTTGGCATTGCCATGATCGGTTTCATGATGACAACCCGCTGGAAGTAATTTAACTTCTAGAAGGCAAATGGCAGTCGGAATACAACTCCCGCTACCGTTGCCACAGCAATTAATCCAATAACACCCAAGACTTGAATCTTTTGGCTAAGGCCTGATTTGTATCTGGTGCGCGCGTAAACGGCAGTCACTGCCATTCCGGCAAGAAGCCCTCCTAAGTGACCTTGCCAAGATATGCCTGGCACCAAGAATCCAAAGGCTAAGTTCACGGCAATTAGTCCAACAAGTAGTCCTGAGTTATCGCCAATGGCTCGAAGCATGATCAGGTAAGCGCCCATAAGCCCAAAGAAAGCGCCGGAGGCACCAACTACTGGAACCACCGGTTCGCTAAGCCACAACACCATCGCCGATCCACCAAAGATGGAAACCAGGTAAAGAACCAAAAACCTAATGGGCCCAAGCATCGGTTCGATTACTCGGCCGAAGATATAGATGGAGTAGGCGTTCAACAAGATATGCCAGAAGCTATCGGGCGAATGAACAAACCCTGCGGTAATCATTCGCCACGGTTCGATAACCGTTAGAAGCGGTGCATAGAAAAGTGTCGAAGTTAGGGTAGATCCTGGAATCACCTGCAAAAGCCAAATGACCAGATTGATCATTATCAGCGAGAGGGTCACTCTCGGCTGATCCGATTTCAATCTGGCCATTTGGGTTTTAGAAACTAAAGGGTTTCTACAGAAATTGACTCGATCACTACATCGTCGATTGGCTTATCTTGCGGACCAGTTTCCACAGCCTGAATCTTGTCAACTACCTTGCGGCTGTCTGGATCAACAACATCACCAAAAATAGTGTGCTTGCCATAGAGCCAGGTGGTTGGAACTGTGGTGATAAACCACTGCGAACCGTTGGTGCCAGGTCCTGCGTTAGCCATGGCTAGCTTGTAGGGCTCGTTGAAGGTTAGTTCCGGGTGAATCTCGTCACCGAAGTTATATCCTGGGCCTCCCATGCCGGTTCCGGTTGGGTCACCGCCCTGAAGCATGAAATCAGGAATGATGCGGTGGAAGATCACGCCGTTGTATAAAGGTGTTCCTTTTGGCTGTGGGCCGCGCTTTGGGTGGGTCCATTCAATGGATCCATCGCTAAGGCCGATGAAGTTCTCAACGGTCTTGGGTGCCTGCAGAGCAAAAAGGTTTACCTTTATGCTTCCTAGGTTGGTTTTGATTGTCGCTACATGGGTATGTGAAGTCATGGTTACTATTGTGCCATGAGTTCAAATCGGCCGCTTGGCCGCATGCTGGTTTCTAAGGCCAAGAACCGAACCGTCGAGGTCGATATAGACAAAGTTTCCTTGGGTTCTTTCTACACAACCAAATCTGGCTGGCTCACCCATCAAGTTAGACATTTTCTAGAAAATGCCTTAATTGAATCCAACGGATACCTGCTAGATCCCTTCGCAGGCGATGGCCACCTTCTTGAAACAATCAAAGCGGATCTAATTCTTGGGCGCCAAGTAAAGCAAGCAACCGGGTTTGACATTCAAGGCGCAAACTGGGCCATAAACGATTCGCTAGTTGCAATCCCGAATCCGGAGCGCGCTGTGATTGTCACAAACCCGCCGTATCTTGCTAATCACTCTGCAAAGCGTAAAGGTGTTGAGCAATTAGTGGCCAAGTATTTTGCTAACTCAACTCAGAAAAACCTTTACCGAATAGCTCTTGAGAATGCTCTTGCTTCAGCCGATTACGTAGTTGCCATTATCCCTGAGACTTTTCTACTTTCTACCTTTCCGAAGCACCGACTAGAGCTAGCCGTGGTTATACAAGACCAACTCTTTGCGGATACCGATGCGCCGGCTTTGGTTGCGTGCTTTGGAAAGAAGGTGCGCGATGACGCGCACGTCTTTACTGGTGAGCAAAGCATCGGAACCCTGAAGGAAATTCTCTTCCTTCGGCAGTCAAACGCGCCAAAGCAGAACATTTATTTCAATGACCCGAATGGTCGCATTGGATTGCGCGCGGTAGATGGCAGCGACGGAAAAACATCGATTGCTTTTGTTGCGGCTAAGGACTTTGGGTATCCGAGTGATTCGGTAGTTGTTTCCTCTAGGTTGATGACTTACCTAGAGGTTCCAGGTGTTGCGGATGTGGACATACCTGAATTGATTTCAAAAGCTAATGCCCTCCTTGCCTCAATAAGGCAGCGCTCTGGTGATCTTGTGTTGGCGCCTTTCAAGGGCAACGACAGAACTGGAAGGCGACGCCGCAGGCTTGACTATGCATTAGCCAGGAAAATTCTCAGTAGCTGTCTCTAATGCGCTAATGAGGCTTGCCTCTTTGCGCCTTAGATTTACGCCCTGAGTAGTCTTTCTGCAGCTTCAAGTTCCGGTGCTAGGAAACGATCTGGTCCAACGCCAGGAACTTCTTTACGAAGTTTAGACAGAAGCGCTCCTGTGATTGGAGCGGGCTTTAGTGGTGCTCTCATATCCAGTGCACGGGCTGCCGTGACCAATTCAATGGCAACAACTCGTCTTAGGTTGTCTACAACTTTTCGTAGCTTTCGTCCCGCGTGCCAACCCATTGAGACATGGTCTTCTTGCATTGCCGAGGAAGGGATTGAGTCAACGCTGGCGGGAACTGACAATCTCTTGTTTTCTGAAACCAATCCAGCTTGGGTGTACTGGGCAATCATCAAACCCGAATCAACTCCGGCATCTCCTGCCAAAAACGGAGTCAAACCATTTGAGCGATAGCGGTCCAACATGCGGTCGGTTCTTCTTTCAGAAATTGAAGAAAGATCAGTTGCAGCAATGGCTAAAAAGTCCAGCACGTAGCCAACTGGTGCTCCATGGAAGTTACCGTTCGATGTGACTTCACCTGATTCCAAAACAACTGGGTTATCCACCGTTGCTGCTATCTCACGAGTTGCAACAAGGGTTGCGTGAGTGATGGTGTCACGCACTGCACCTGCAACCTGTGGGGCGCAGCGAAGCGAGTAAGCATCTTGTACCCGATCGTCACCTTCGCGGTGAGATGCGACAACTTCAGATCCTGCAAGCGCTGCAAACATATTTGCTGCACTTTTTGCCTGTCCTGGGTGTGGACGTAGCGGCTCATGTAGTTCAGGTCTATAGACCTGATCTGTGCCCATTTGAGCTTCAACGCTCATTGCAGCAACTACATCAACCTGGTCGCACAATTTATTTAGATCATGCAGCGCCAGTACCAGCATGCCGAGCATGCCGTCTGTTCCATTTATTAGGGCAAGGCCTTCTTTTTCGCGAAGTTCTATTGGCTTGATTCCTGCTGCGGCTAAGAGTTCAGGCACTGGCTTTTCGATCCCGTCTGGACCAACTGCTCGACCTTCGCCCATCAGGACAAGTGCGCAGTGGGCAAGTGGGGCAAGATCCCCACTGCAACCTAAAGATCCGTATTCGTGAACTATTGGTGTGATCTGGGCGTTGATCAAATCGGCGTAGGTGGTTGCAAGTTCTGGACGGACTCCGGTTCGACCACTAACCAGTGTCTTTAGTCGAAGCAGCATCAGGGCTCGAACTACTTCTTTTTCAACAGGGTCGCCCATGCCTGCGGCATGGGATCGAATTAATGATTTCTGCAGTTGCACTCGATCTTCAGGTGCAATGTGCTGGTTAGCAAGTGCACCAAAACCAGTTGAGATTCCATAGACCGGGGTTTCTGCCTTAGCCAAAGTTTCGATGTGAGCTCGGGTAGCTGCCATCTTCGTAAGCGCTTCTTTAGAGATTTCGATCTTGGTACCATTTCTGGCAACTGCAACCACCTGCTCCATGGTCAATCCAGATGAGTTCAGTGTGATGGTCATTTAGTTCCGTCCTGGTGCTTATAGATGGTTTTGCCGCTTCTAAGTACTTGTGAAATCTGATCTACTCCTGGGCGATAGCCCAGGTGTCTAAAACTTGGGGCCGAAAGAATTGAAAAGTCCGCGCTCATGCCAACAGAGAGTGCGCCGATGTCAGTTCGTCTAAGGGCCTTCGCGCCTCCTAGAGTTGCCGACCAAAGAGCCTGCTCTGGGCTAAATCCCATGTCCCTGATTGCTACCGCAATGCAAAAGCCCATAGACGTCGTATAGCTCGAGCCTGGATTACAGTCCGTTGCAAGGGCAACTGTGACACCTGCAGCAAAGAGCTTCTTGGCATCTAGGTAGTTAGCTCTGGTGGAAAACTCAGCCCCTGGAAGCATGGTGGCAACGGTATTGGAACCGGCGAGTGCTTCGATGTCTTTGGCAGAAAGGTGTGTGCAGTGATCAGCCGATGCACAATCAAGCTCAACTGCCAGCTGGACGCCGCCGCCTTGAGCTAGCTGATTGGCGTGAATGCGAGGCATCAGGCCTTTGGCAATTCCTGACTTGAGAATCGCACGCGACTGATCAACATCGAATGCTCCGACGTCACAGAAAACATCCACCCACTTCGCATGCGGTGCGCAAGATTGCAGCATCTCACCGGTCACAAGCGCAATGTAGTCGTCGGCTCTGCCGGCGTAGTCTTCTGGAACCACATGGGCTCCAAGGAAGGTGGTTTCACTGGTGTGCTTTGCCGCGATTGCAAGACAGCGGGCTTCATCATGAACCGATAGTCCGTAGCCGGATTTTGATTCAAAGGTAGTGATTCCGGAGCGAATCATTTCGTTTTGCAAAGATAAAAAGTTGGCTTCTAGTTCGGCATCGCTTGCAGCGCGTGTTTTTGCAACAGTTGATTTGATTCCACCGGCCGAGTATTTCTCGCCGTTCATGCGGGCTTCAAAGTCTTTGGATCTATCCCCTGCAAAAACCATGTGGGCGTGTGAATCAACAAAGCCCGGGATTACTCCCATTCCTTGGGCGTCAATTGTTTGATCGCTTGCAGGTGCTGATCTGGAACTGCCAACCCAAACAATTTTTCCGTCTTCAATTACAACGCCTGCGTTTTCTAGTTCGCCTAGTATGCCAGATCCAAGATTGGGATTATTGGTGACTAAAGAACCAATATTGGTAATTGCAAGAGACATGTGTTTACTCGGTGTCGAGCATTGGCACGTGTACATGCTTGGCTCTTGCGACGCCTTCTGCTTCCTTGTATCCGGCATCAACGTGACGAATCACTCCCATGCCTGGATCGTTGGTGAGAACCCTGTTTAGTTTCTCAGCTGCAAGATCGGTTCCATCAGCAACAGAAACTTGACCGGCGTGAATGGATCTTCCAATACCAACTCCGCCGCCGTGGTGGATTGAAACCCAAGAAGCACCGCTTGCGATGTTGATCATCGCGTTTAGCAGTGGCCAGTCAGCGATGGCATCGGAGCCATCGAGCATGGCTTCTGATTCGCGGTACGGGCTAGCAACCGATCCACAATCCAAGTGGTCTCGTCCGATAACAATCGGTGCGGACACCTCTCCTTTTTTTACTAAATCATTGAACACAGCTCCGGCTTTGTCACGTTCGCCGTAACCAAGCCAACAAATTCTTGCTGGGAGTCCTTGGAACTGCACTCTGTCTTGAGCCATCTTGATCCAGCGGTGCAGGTGAGCATTGTCTGGGAACAGATCAAGAATTGCCTGATCGGTGCGATAGATATCTTTCTTATCTCCCGAAAGTGCTACCCAGCGGAACGGGCCTTTACCTTCACAGAACAACGGTCTGATGTATGCCGGGATAAATCCTGGGAACTTGAAGGCGTCTTTGAAGCCGCCTTTTCGAGCTTCATCGCGAATTGAGTTGCCGTAGTCAAAGACTTCGGCCCCTTTGTTCATAAAGCCAACCATTGCCTCAACGTGCTTAGCCATTGCAGCTTCCGCACGGATTGTGAAATCTGCAGGATCCTTTTCGGCCATCGCCCTCGCATCTTCGACGCTTACACCTTCAGGAATGTAATAAAGGGGATCGTGAGCCGAGGTTTGGTCGGTAACTATATCGATTGGAATATCGCGCTTCAATAGCTCAGTAAAGATTGTTGCCGCGTTGTCAGCAAGTCCAACCGAGATAGCTTTTTTCTCCGACTTGTACTTGAGCACTTTTTCAATTGCATCATCTATGTTGTCGGCTAGTTCGTCGAGGTAGCGGTCCTGGATTCTTCTTCTAAGTCTTGATTCGTCAACGTCAATGATCAAGCAGGTTCCCTCGTTCATTGTTACAGCTAGTGGCTGAGCTCCACCCATACCTCCGCAACCACCGGTCAGGGTAAGTGTTCCAGCTAGTGTTCCGCCGAATCTCTTTGCAGCAACAGCTGCAAATGTTTCGTAGGTTCCCTGAAGGATTCCTTGAGTTCCGATATAGATCCAAGATCCTGCAGTCATCTGACCGTACATCGTCAGGCCCAGGTGCTCGAGTCTTCTAAATTCTGGCCAGGTGGCCCAGTCGCCCACCAAGTTGGAGTTAGCAAGGATTACTCGAGGTGCCCACTCGTGGGTGCGGAAGACACCAACTGGCTTTCCGGATTGGACCAGCATGGTCTCGTCGTTTTCTAGGTTTGTGAGGGTCTTTACTATCGCGTCGAAGCTTGCCCAGTTGCGAGCTGCTTTACCGCTGCCGCCGTAAACAATAAGTTCTTCTGGATGCTCGGCAACTGCTGGATCTAAGTTGTTATGCAGCATTCGAAGTGCTGCTTCTTGACCCCAGCCCTTTGCGGTGAGAGTTGAACCGGTGGCTGCGTGCAGATCCCCGCGGGTATAAGTGGTCATGTTTTTCTCCATCAACATCGATGTTTATAAAGCCCTGCTAACAGGGTAATCTCAAATGACTTGCACGTTTTGCCAAAGAATCGATTGGACCAAAAGTGAGCGAAGACGCTCTGTGGCCTAGAGCCGCCGGCTGGCTAAGCCCAGCAGGATCAGGTCAGTATGACTTAGGGCTGTTTGGGGTTTTGGCGTCCGGGACATCCATTTCGGCAACCGGCGCCGATGCCACCCCAACAGAGATCAGAGTCGCGCTAGCTCGCTACTCCACTTACAGCTGGAGCCAGGGCAAAGATGTCAGAGATCTCTCAATCGCAGATTTTGGAGATTCCGAAACTCCGGATTCTCCCGACGGCGAAGAAACAACGATGGGGCTTGCCGCAAGAGTAACTAAAAATTCTGGTCTTGCAATCGCCCTCGGTGGCGACAACTCAATTACCTATGCCGTCATGCGCGGAGTGTTTGGCGATGAGCTCGCATCAAGTGGCTTGATTACATTTGATGCCCATCACGATCTTCGTGATGGCGTTTCAAATGGCTCTCCAGTTAGACGACTGATTGAAGCGGGTCTTCCCGGCACGAGCGTTGTTCAAATTGGAATAAATGACTTTTCAAATTCACCACAGTATGCAGCAAGGGCAAAAGAGTACGGTGTTCACGTAATTCCACGCTCAGCACTAAGAAATAGAAGTGCCGACTCTGTGATGGATGAGGCTCTTTCAAAACTTGGCAACAAGCAACTTCATGTTGATTTCGACATGGATGTTTGTGATCGAGCTTTTGTTCCAGCCTGTCCGGCTGCTGCACCGGGAGGAATTTCGGCTGATGAGCTGCGCCAGTTTGCATTCCTGGTTGGAAAAGCAAAACAAGTTCGATCTGTTGACGTCACAGAGATTGACGCGATGGCTGACAGTGCCGACGGCAGAACTGTTCGACTTGGCGCTCTTGCGGTTTTGGAAATTGCCAGCGGCTACCAGAATCGATAGCGGTTATCTGCTCTAGCTATTTGAATTGAAGAAAACTACCTTTTCTTCTGTGAAGTGAAGTGGTGCGTCTGGACCGAGTTCACGACCCATACCAGATTGCTTCATGCCACCAAATGGTGTTGTGTACCTAAGAGACGAATGAGAATTCACGGCAAGGTTTCCACTTTGCACAGCTCTTGAGACGCGGATGCCACGTCCTAAATCGCGTGTCCAAATCGAACCAGATAGTCCGTACTCTGTCCCGTTTGCCAGCTCTATTGCTTCGGCTTCTGTCTCAAACGGATAAACGGTTACTACCGGGCCAAAAATCTCTTCCGCCATGCATCTATCGCTTGGGCTCTTTGCTAGAACAACAGTTGGGGCAAACCAAAAGCCTTTTCCGGTTGGGGCGCTGCCTTGAAATGCAACGTCGGCTCCATCGAGGAAACTACTGACGTTTTCGCGGTGCGCTTTACTCACCAAGGGGCCAACTTCTGTTCCGCTAAGGCTTGGGTCTCCCACCTTTACTGCTTTGACTACCGGTTCTAAAGCTTCCATGAATTTGTCGTAGACGGATCTCTGCACCAAAATTCTTGATCTCGCACAGCAGTCCTGCCCAGCGTTTTCAAAAACCGCATAAGGCGCAGTGGTTGCAGCCTTCACAACGTCGGCGTCTTCAAAAATGATGTTGGCGCTCTTGCCGCCAAGTTCTAGCGTTACGCGTTTGATTTGATCAGCGGCACCGCGCATGATGTGCTTTCCAACCGAAGTGGAACCAGTGAAAACAATCTTCCCGACTTTTTCGTTGGTGACTAGGCGCTCTCCAACAACGGTTCCTTTCCCATTCAGGACCTGAAACAAGTTCTCGGGTAATCCTGCTTCTAATCCAAGCTCGGCTAAGCGCATCGAGGTAAGTGGGGTCCACTCAGCAGGCTTTAGAACCACTGCATTCCCCGCCGCAAGAGCGGGGGCCATTCCCCAGCCAGCAATTGGCATTGGGTAGTTCCAAGGGGTGATCATTCCAACCACGCCGATTGGTTCATGGAATGTAACTGCAATTCCACCGGCTACCGGAATTTGTTTGCCAACTAGTCGCTCTGGTGCTCCGGCGTAGTAATTCAAAACATCGCGAACATTGTTGGCTTCATAGCGCGCCTGATCAATTGGGTGTCCAGAATTTCTAACTTCCAGTTGAGCTAAGTTTTCGTTGTCGGCATCAACTGCTGACGCAAAACGCCTAAGCAACATGGCTCGATCGCCAGGAGCTAGTGCTGCCCACTTCTCTTGGGCCTTGACTGCCTTTTCGATCGCTTCATCGGTTTGCCTCGCGTCGAGGTGCTCGATAGTCTCCATCGACTCTTCGGTTGCCGGGTTGATAAGTGTGTAACTCACTTTGGACTCTCTCAGACGATAAGGGTGGTGGTTAAAGACTTCAAATGTTTCGAATGGCGATTTGCATGCCAGTTAGACGGATGTGTTGCGCAGTTTGTTTAGTTTTGAGACTCGCTAATAAGTAGTTTTGCGCGATGAACGGCTCTGACGAGTTCTTGCTGCCTAATGCCCAGTTGCTGCGAGACATCGGAGTAGGTTCTGTGTTCGATAAGAATTCCGGTTGCTGCATCTACTAAGTCGGCAGGAAGATTCTGAATGTGCTTAGAGAGTTTTTCAGGACTAAGCGAAGCAATTAATGCCTCGTCGGCTTGCTGTTCAAATGTGACATCAAGGTCAAATTCTTTATCCACAATCACCTTCCTGGAATTAGCTGGGGGCCAAACTTAGTTGGCCCCCAGCTAATTGTTTTCAAATTATTCCTACGCAAAGTCCTTAACCAGTGCAGCGTTCTTGGACTTGTTAGTGGAGGACACCACGAAGCCAATAATGAATGCGATGAATGGGGACAGCACTAGGAACCAGCCGAGTCCGCTCAATGCCCAACCAGACTCTGGTAGCGATGGGTCGACTCCATCGGCAGCAGTTCCAGCTAGCAAGTTGAAGCGGGCCATAAGCATGTAAAGCCCTGCGATAAGAAGCACGATGGATGCTCCAGGTGCGATCTTGGAGTTCCACAGGTTACCGCCACCGTTTTTCTGGAAGAAGGCGATTACTGCAACGGAAACCAGAATCTCAACGGCCACCACAGCGATAACTGCAACACCGCTCATCCAACTAAACAGGTTCAGGAATGGATCCAACCCAGCTGCCGCAAATGCAATGATCACTGCAGCTGCAATTACTGAGGTTAGGATTGCTCCATTTTGTGGCGCGCCAGCAGCGTTGGTTCTACCCAAAGCTGAAGGCATAACGCCTCCGCGGCCCATAGCAAAGAAGTACCTTGCAGCAGCATTCTGGAACGCCAATAGTCCGGCGAACAAGCTGGTGACAACAAGCAGTGCCATTACCACAACAATTTCAGGTGATACATACTCTGCTGCCAAGCTAAACAAAACAGCAGAAGGATCGGCTAGTCCGCCTGAGCGCTCGACAACCTGGTCGATGATTGCACCCGCGCCCATACCAGTAACCATTGCGAAGGAAACTACAGCAAACAAACCGCTGATGATTCCAATTGCCCAGTAAGTAGCTCTAGGGACATCGCGCTTAGGGTTTTTGGACTCTTCGCCATAGATTGCTGTTGCTTCGAATCCGATGAAGGATGCGAAGGCAAATGCCAAAGCAATTCCAGCAGTTCCAGCAAAGCCACCAGCAAACACTAGGCCTAGATCAAACGAAGCTCCTACGTTCGCGCCTTCGGGTCCACCGTTGATCAAAATTGCAACAGCGGTCACAAGTAGCGATAGCAATTCAACAGCAAGCAGAACACCGAGAATTTTTGCTCCGATGTCAACGCTCAGAAGTGAAAGACCGGTGACCAGTAGCCAGGCAATTAGCGCCCAAACCCACCAAGCCAGATCCACGCCGAACTGCGCCATGGTCAAACCCATGGTCAATCCGAAGAATCCATAGATTGCCAGCTGGATAGTTACGTATCCAACAATCGATGCATAAGCAGAACCGACTCCGGCGTTTACGCCAAGGCCTTTTCCGACGTAGGCAAAGAATGCTCCGGCGTTAGTTACCTTGTGGCTCATAGCTGCATAACCGACTGAGAAAATCAGAAGTGTTATTCCGACTGCCAGATAGGCACCTGGGGTGGCTGCTCCATTTCCTAGGAGCATGGCTACCGGAACAGCTCCGGTCATTCCTACCAGTGGGGCACTAGCTGCCACCACGAAAAATACGATTCCCGCTACGCCAAGACGGCCTTTGCGCAGCGAGGTGCTTGATTCTTTGGCCATGTATATGGCTCCCTTCTTCATTGAATGGAGAATCGTTTGTGTCAAAACGATATGACTAATCTTGCCCTAATCGCCCATTTGGTCAAGTCGCCGAGGCGAAATTCATGAAGAAAAATACTCAAAAATGCCTCGTTTGTACCCAAATGACTCTGTACCCTATTGTCCATGAGCAAATTACGTGGATTTCTAGCCCCTAAAACCCCAACGGGTAAAAGCGCAATCATCCCAGAAATGCCTTGGCTTTACTCGGGCACCCTTCTAACGGTTGAGTATCTAACCGATCCCAAAAACGTTGCTGCGCTGTTTCCGGAGGGAGTGGAGTTAGCGGACGATCAGCCAGGTGGTGTCGCAATCATCTGGGCCGACTGGCAATCATGTTCGACATCAAAGGCAGAACTGCTAGATCCAGTTCGATCGCAGTATCTCGAAACTTTCGTTGTCATTCGCTGCAAATACAAAGACGTCACGTATTCACGCTGTGTTGCAATCTGGGTGACAAAAGATTTCGCAATTGCACGAGGTTGGTTCCAGGGCTACCCCAAAAAACTTGGCAGCATTGCCGTCACAAGAGTTTTCAATAACGGTCAGGCAACACCAAAGCTTGAGCCCGGCGCGAAGCTAGGTGCGAGCGTTTCGGCCTACGATCACAGACTTGCTAGTGCGATTGTTACATTGCGTCAGCCCTCTGACAGCAATGGTTTTGTGAACGGACACAAAATGTTGCACAGTCGTTGGATGCCTTCGATTACTCCAGGAAAAGGTAACTCGTTAGACCAACTTGTTTCACTTGGTTCCAGCGATGCTGAAATTGGTGTGACCTGGAGTGGTGACGCCGAAATTGTTCTTGGAGATTCGCAGTGGGACGAGTTGGGTTCAATTCTTCCAGTAGAAAAAGTACTCGGAGGTTACTACCGCGAACTAGGAGTCACCTTTGCAGGTGGAACTTTGGTTGCGGACTTTTCCGATCCAACTGTCTAAAGTCTTTTGACTTTAGAAATCTGACATGTACTCCTTGACTTCCCAGTCGGTAGTGTCTCGAGTGTTCGGATCAGAAACAGCTTCTTTGTAGCGCTTTACTTCATCGCGCTTCAAGATTTGGAAGACATCAACAATAGGCCCAGCTAGCAAATCACGAAGTACGGTGTCAGCTTCGAGTGCATCCAGCGCAGCTTCCAAGCTCATCGGAAGTACCGGGGCCGATTCATTCTCATAAGACAGTCCAACAACTGGCTCTGGTGCTGTTAGCTTGCTTTGGATCCCATCCAAACCAGCAGCCAAAATTGCAGCAATCATCAGATATGGGTTTGCAGCTCCATCAGCAACTCGAACTTCGAGCCTGGTTCCGGCTCCGTGCTCTGGCGGGATGCGAACCATTGCTGAACGGTTATCGAATCCCCAGTTCGCGCGGTAAGGCGCGAGCGTGTCAGGGCCGAGTCTCTTGAAGGCGTTGATTGTTGGGTTACAGATGGCTGTCAGTGCAGCAGCGTGCTTGGTGATACCAGCGATTATCTGGAGACCAACTTCGCTAAGTCCAGTGCCGCCATCGTGCATTAGGTTCTTGCCCTTACCATCTTCTACCGAGAAGTGAAGGTGGAATCCGCTTCCACCCTCATCGCTCCATGGCTTACCGCAGAAGGTTGCGTGCTGACCGGCCCTCGCAACAACTTCTTTCACTGCAGTTTTGAATAGAAGTGTTCGATCAGCGGCATCTACCGCTGGACCGTGCCAAAAGTTAATCTCGTACTGGGATGGGCTGAATTCATGGTTACCGGCAAATACGCCGATGTCCATTTGGTCAACCATACGAAGGAGATTTAGGAAAGTACCCTTAGGGTCAACTACAGATCCAGAAGTGTAAACCTGTCCCTTGTGTTCGATAGCCCTGCGGTACTTTCCGTTCTCGTCCTGTTCTGCGATGTAAAACTCGAGCTCTGGTCCAACAATTGGGTGAAGTCCCAGTGCCTGGTACTTTGCAACAACAGATTCCAAAACGTTTCGCGGTGAGAGTAGGTTCTTGCTTCCGTCTGGGTTGTTTGCTCCTGCAACGGCGTATGCCACTCCAGGTTCCCAGGGAAGTGGGCGCCATGACTCGGGCACCACTTGAGATACGAAATCTTCAAGTCCGTCAGTGACGAGATTGTTGCCATCTAGAACGTCACCGCCTGTTGTGGTCACCCACACGCCCTGACAAAAGCCTGGGCCGCCGTGATTGATGCGACCTAGCTGGGATACCAGCATGTCTTTTGCTCTGATGACGCCGAGAATATCCAAGTAAATGACTCTAAGAACGTCAATGTTCTTGGACTTGAGTTCTTTCTGAAGAGACTCTAGTGAGCTACCCATTTGCTACTCCTTTGTGGCAATGAATGCGGTGTTGAATCGTTTGGTATCTAATGAGATATACTAAAGCCATCCGGCATCGACTCGGAACCTTTTTTCTAGGCCTAATTCCTGGGGAGTGTGATTGTGAAAGCGCTATTTATTCAGCATGATCACGTCAGCCCGGTAGGCCCAGTTGGACAAAGACTGGCCCATCATGGCTTTGAAATTGAGACCCAGCTAGTGGTACCCGAAGAAAACTTTGAATCTCCCAATGTGGCATTCGAATTTCCAAACATAGATAACTACGACCTAATCATTCCCCTAGGGGCACCTTGGGGCGCCTGGGACGATGACTGCATCGGGAACTGGCTTCAGCCGGAATTGGCATGGATTAAAAATGCCGTCGAATCGGGCAAGCCCGTGCTTGGCATTTGTTTCGGGGGTCAGCTAATTGCCAGAGCGCTTGGTGGTTCGGTATCTAGATCACCTAAGGCCGAGATTGGTTGGACTTACATTTGGTCGGAAGAACCAGACCTAGTTTCTAATGGTCCGTGGTTCCAATTTCACTACGACCAATGGGTATTGCCTGGTGGCGTCAAAGAAATCGCACGCAATCCAGTTTCCTCACAAGCGTTTGTTATCAATAAGTCCCTCGGTGTTCAATTCCATCCTGAACTTGATTCGGCTGGACTAAAAGGTTGGCTCGACTGGGGCGGGGACAAGAAGGTCCAGCAAGACGGTCAAGATCCGATTGTCATGATGAGTCAGACGGCCGCCGAAGAAGAAGCTGCCAAGCAAAGAACGTTTCAATTGGTGGACAACTATCTATCGAAAGTTGCCAACCTTATCTGAGGTGAACCTTAACCGGCATTCTCTTTATGCCGTGCACGAAGTTAGACCTTAGGTAATCGATGCTTCCGGTTCGCTCGACGCGGTCAATTCGAGAAATCAAATCCTCAAACATCACTCGCATCTCAATTCGAGCTAGGGCATTTCCCAGACACATGTGTGGCCCTCCGCGGCCAAATGTCATGTGTTCGTTTGGATTTCTGGTCACATCCATTTTGTTTGGATCTTTGAAGATTTCTGGGTCTCTGTTTCCCGAAGCAAACCAAGGCAATACTTTTTGGCCTTCCTTGATTTTCACGCCATTGATTTCGACATCTTTAGTGGTTGTCCTTCTGAAGTGATAAACCGGTGATGCAAATCTCAAAAACTCCTCCACCGCCCATGGAATAAGTGAAGGGTCTTCTTGTAGAAGAGCTAACTGGTCTGGGTTCTTTATCAAATTGTTCATGGTGTGAGAGATGGTGTGACGGGTAGTTTCGTTTCCAGCAACGACTAACAAAAGGAAGTTTGTGTTGAAGTCTCGCTCCGATAGTGGAATTCCATCCGATGGGACGCCATCTGCCAAAACTGAGACCAGGTCTTTTTTCCCCTTGCCGCGTCGCTGGGCAGCTAGTGCCTGACCATACTCAAATACTTCAAGTGCTGCAGGGGATCTAAATGGAACCAGGCGATACTTTTCTGATTCTGGATCTTCCATCAAAACATCTGCATGCTCGGGATCGGTGTTACCAATCATTCGGTTACCCCAGTCGATTAGTTGACCGGTGTCTTCGTCGGGAACATCCAGTATTCGAGCTAGAACTCGAATTGGAAAATCTGCGCTGACGTCTTCAACGAAATCGAATTCACCCTTGGCAAACGCGCTGTCTAGTGTGGTGGCTGTAAGCCCTCTCAAAAACGTTTCGTATTTGCTTACTGCCTGCGGAGTGAACTCTCCTTGCAGCATTCGCCTGAGTGCTCGGTGACGCAGTCCGTCTGTTTCAAGAAGTGATCTGCGAGCCTGTTCTTGTTCGGCATCGACTTCTTCAAGATTTGTGAAGCGTTCTGAGGTAAAAGTCTCTGAGTCTCGAAGGACTTTAACGATGTCGCTGTATCCCATGATTGACCAAAAGCCATGGTTGGGTGCTGCTTCTTCAGAAAAGTGTGGCTTGCCGGTGGCTCTTACTTCGGCGAAGGCTTGCCAAGGGGCGCCCTTTTCGAATAGGTCTAAGTCTGCAAAGTTATAACTCATCGTTGAGCTCTCTCTTTTTTGGAGATTGTTTGGACGCTAATAATCTACACATTTCACTGGGCCTTTAGGACAAATATCCAGAAAGTCATGGGGAATAGTCCCTGAGGCTCGGCTATTGTCATTGTTAGGTGCCATACCAACGAATCGGAGAAGCTGATGTCTGGAGCTCATACCCTCAGTGAGACCGAGCGACAGGTTGAAAACAAGCTCTCTGGCATGACCCTGGATTTTGACTCCATGGCTGCGATCAGCAATATCTTCCGCGCCGCCAATGCCACCAGAAACTATCTTGAACGCACTGTCCTTGGACCCCACGAGCTTTCCTGGACTGGATTTGTGGTGCTGTGGGTGTCTTGGATCTGGGAGCCTATCGAGACCAGGGTTATCGCGGAAGAAGGCGGCTTTTCTAAGGCGACCCTCACCGGCGTGCTACAAACCCTCGAGGGCAAGGGATACCTGAAACGGGATCCTGGCACCGGGGACAAGCGTCTGGTGATTGTGACTCTAACCTCCAAAGGCAGGGCCCTTATGAAGAAGCTGTTCCCTGATTTCAACACCCACGAACAACAGGTCTTGAGCGGGTTCAGCAAGACCGAAAAGCGGGAATTGACTGTTGCCCTGAGGAAGATAACCGCCTTTACCGAGGCCCAGGACTAGGTTCTTTTTCGATCGTTAGAACTTCCTGTTGGCCTTGGGGCCGCGGGTGCTTTATTGTATTGTTAGTATCCGAACGAATTGCGAAGGGGCAATTGTGACTGACACCGTTGCACTATCGGGCCTTACCGTAGACACCCGTCACTTCATTGGTGGCCAACGCGTTTCCTCATCTGAAACCTTCGACAATTTTTCTCCCATTGATGGCGCCCTGCTCGCGAAAATTTCAAAAGGTGGTCAGCGCGAAGCTGACCTAGCTGTTGCGGCAGCTCGCAAAGCTTTCCCCGAATGGTCCAAGCTGGGACCCAAGGGCCGCGGTGAATTACTGCATCGACTAGCGGCACTGGTCGAAGAAAATCTGGAGCAGCTAGCAAATCTCGAAACTCTGGACAATGGTTCTTTGCTTAGGTCTCATATTCGAGGCGTCATGCCCAGAGTTGCACTAAACCTTCGATTCTTTGCCGATTGGGCTATCAACGATCTTCACCACGAAAGCTGGGAAACTCGCGGTCACACCAACAACATCTCCTGGGATCCTTCCGGGGTTGCAGTTTTGGTGACACCTTGGAATGCACCGCTGATGCTTGCAACTTGGAAGATTGGTCCAGCTCTTGCAGCCGGAGACACTGTGATTTTGAAACCTGCTGAGTGGACTCCGCTCTCGGCTTCCTTCTTTGCTGACCTAACGGTGAAAGCAGGAATTCCAGCGGGAGTATTCAACGTTGTGCAAGGTTTCGGTGCTGAGGTTGGCAACGCTCTAGTTTCCCATCCGGATATCGCAAGAATTTCATTCACCGGCTCTGTCCCGACTGCGAAGAAGATAGCTCACGCCGCGGCCGAGAACCTAACCCCGGTTTCTTTTGAGCTGGGTGGAAAATCTCCAACGATTGTTTTGGAAGATGCCGACCTCGATCTTGCCGCCGAACTGGCAGTTGAGCAGTACGACAACGCAGGTCAGGTTTGTCTTTCTGGAACTCGTTTGCTGGTGCACGAATCGGTTGCCGATGAGTTTTCCAAAAAGTTCCAAGAAAGGGCTGCGAAGCTTCAGCAGGGCGACCCGCGAGACCCAGACACCGACATCGGTCCTCAGATACATCCAGTGCACTTCGAGCGCATCAAAGGATTTGTAGATCGCGCAAAGAACGACGGCATCAAAGTAGTTATGGGCGGTGAGCCCAACAGTGAGCTGGGGGGTCTGTTCTTTAGACCAACACTGATTGTCAACCCTCCGGTGGGTGCGGAAATTGTCACCTCCGAGATCTTTGGCCCAGTTTTGACTATGCAGACTTTTTCAACAGATGAGCAGCTAATTGAAATGGCCAACGGCACCGAGTTTGGTTTGGCAGCCGTCATTGTTTCAGGCAATCGTGAACATGCCAAGCGGATTGCTTCAGAGGTAGTTGCTGGAACAATATGGATTAACTGCTTCTTTGTTCGCGACCTCAAGGCTCCCTTCGGTGGTTCCAAGAAATCTGGAATCGGCCGCGAGGGTGGCAATTGGTCTTTTGATTTCTACGCAGATGTAAAGAACACAGTTATTTCACCGAATGGATGGAAGGAATAGAAATGGGAAAAGTAGTTGGAGCCGCAATCTTGGCTCACGTGCCAACAATCATGTTGCCCGAAAAGGTTCGTTATGACCTAAACGAGGGCAAGGAGATTTCGCTAGTTCCAGGACTAAAGAGATTCCGCAAAGAGGTCATGGAGACTCTGGACTACGACACAGTAGTTGTTCTTGACAGCCATTGGGCCACCACAGTTGAGTTTGTAATTACCGCTCAGGCAGAGCGCTCTGGATTGTTCACTTCCGAAGAGCTTCCTCGAGGCATGTCTCAGGTTCCCTACGCATTCAAGGGTGACCCGGAACTTGCCATGGCAGCTGCGAAATACGACGAGAAAAACGGAACCTGGATAACTCCAATTAGCGATCCGCATCTTCCAATCTTCTATGCCACTGTAAACCTTTGGCACTACCTAGGTCGCGGCCTGGACAAGAAGTGGGTTTCTATTTCTGTTTGCCAAACTGCAACAGCGGAGGATTTCTTGCGCGCCGGTCGCGCCTTGGGTGAAGCAATTCGCGACACCGATCGTAAAGTATTGCTGCTAGCTTCCGGTGCCCTGTCTCACACTTTCTACAAGCTTCGCGACCTTCGCAAGCACGAGTCCTCTGACCCAAGCCACATCTATTCAGAAGGTGCGCGCCTTGCAGATCTAGAGCGCATCGAGTGGATGAAGCAGGGAGATCACGCACGAATCCTGGACACCATGGATGAGTTCAAGCAGTTCAAGCCTGAGGCTAACTTCAGCCATTGGTTGACCATGGCTGGTGCGACCGGTGAGAGAGACAACACCGCCAAGGGTGTTATGTACTCCGACTATGAAAACTCAATTGGTACGGGACAAGTTCACGTTTACTTCCCTGAGCCTGAAGCTGGCTTCCCAAGACCAAAGGACCTGGTTCTTTCGCGTGACTGAGTATCGTCGGATTCAATTAGAAGGAGCGCCGGTTCAGGTGCTTAGAGTCGGCAACGACTTGGTGGCTGCCGATGGCAGAAAAGTTGCCATCGAGGATGCCATTCATCTTGCCCCGAGTGAGCCAACCAAAATCTTGGCTGTCCATTTGAACTACCAATCCCGTACCGATGAATTCATGACCAAATTGCCATCTGCCCCAACTTACTTTCACAAGCCAATAACTGCTTTGAATTCACATCATGGACATGTTGTCCGCCCGGATCGTTGCAAGTGGTTGAACTACGAGGGTGAAATCGTGATCATCATCGGCAAAACTTGCAAGAACATTTCGCCTGATGAAGCAGGTCAATACATTGCTGGATACTCAGTTGGTAACGACTATGGTCTGCACGATTTCAGAGACACCGACGCCGGTTCCATGCTTCGAGTAAAAGGTGCGGACACCTTGGCTCCGGTTGGACCAGGAATGGTCACCGACTGGGACTTTCGCAACAAGTACATTCGCACCTATGTCAACGGTGAGCTAAAGCAAGACGACAACACCAAAAACATGGAATGGGATATGAACTACCTTGTTGCAGATCTAGCTCGCACCATCACGCTAGTGCCAGGGGACATGATTTTTTCCGGCACACCAGCAAACTCAAGACCGGTGCAGCCAGGCGATGTTGTTGAGGTTGAGGTTGAAGGGCTTGGCCGCTTGAGCAACAAAATTGTTCACGGTTCATCTCCAATTCGATCTGATGTGGGAGCCCAGCCAACTGAAAGCGAAGAAGTGATTTCAACCGCTATGGGTGGCGACTGGGAATTCCGTGGCATACGAACTCCATCCAAAGACCTTTATCCGTCACGAATCGAGGAGAAGTAAATGATCAAAGTCGAAGTTGACATGAACAAGTGTCAGCACTACGGACAGTGCGTATTCGAAGCTCCAACCGTTTTCAAATTGAACGCCGAGGACAAGTTGGAATACGTGGCCGAAGTTGACGACAGCGAACGAGACAATGTCGAGGCAGCGGTTGATATCTGCCCGATGCAGGCTATTCGCATCGCTCAGTAGCTAACGATTTTGTCCGCTCCGGTAGTAATTGTTGGTGGCTCACTAGCTGGGCTGCGCTCTGCTGAAGGGCTTCGCCGTGCCGGCTACGCCGGCCCGATAAAAGTAATCGGCAATGAGCCATACCTTCCATACAACAGACCTCCGCTATCTAAGGAATTACTAAGCGGAACCGGTGACATTGATGAAATCTACTTCCCCATCAAAGAATCGGTAGCTGATGTGGAATGGGTGCTGGGAAAAGCCGCTACGTCATTAGATATCCAAGAACAAAAAGTTACTGATCTATCCGGGACCAGTCATCCATACAGAGCGCTAGTTATTGCAACCGGCCTTCGACCAAAGCCACTGCCAGTTGATGCCAATGGCATCTCAGGCATTCACGTTCTAAGAACTTTTGACGATGCCGTTGCCCTGCGTAAGCAGCTTCTTCCCGGAGTGAAGGTTTTGATTCTTGGCGCCGGGTTCATTGGGTGTGAAGTTGCCGCCACTGCCGTCAAGGCTGGCTGCCAAGTGAAAGTTGTTGCAAGAACTCATGAGCCAATGCAAGAAGCACTCGGTAAAACTCTAGGTCGAGAAGTTAAGCGCCGCCATGAACTTATGGGTGTCGAGTTTGTTAAAGGCGCCTCGGTGTTTGGCTTGATCGGTGATGGGCATGTGGAAAGAGTGATTCTTGATTCAGGGGTTATCTACGATGCAGATCTAGTTGTAGTTGCAATTGGCTCTTTGCCAAATACCGAATGGCTCGAGGGAAGTGGAATAGATATCTCTAATGGCGTTTTGGTTGATGGCGGACTGCGGGCGGTTTCTTCAAATGGCACGTTAGTTGAAAATGTCTTTGCAGTTGGCGATGTGGCGCGCTATGTCAACCCGCTGTTTGACCAAGTGCCTCGTCGCGTCGAGCACTGGAACCTGCCGACCGAAACTGGAAAACGCGCAGGGCTAATTCTGGGCAAATACCTAAACGGCGAATCGATAGCAGAAATGCTAGCGGAGCCGTTTGCTCCGCTGCCCTCGTTTTGGTCTGACCAATACGACATGCACATCCTTGCCTTCGGAATGACATACCTCGCCGACAGAAGCGAGTTAGTTGCGGGTGAAATATCTGGCGAGTGCGTTTTTGAATATTTCAGAAATGACAAACTGGTTGGGGTTTGCGGGATTGGCATGCGGCCAACTATCCAAAGCTACCGAACCAAGTTTTTGTTGCCCTGATACACCCTTGGCCATCAATCCTTATTGACTCAGCTTTTTTTCCCGTCGAAAAACTCGTTCTCCCAGATAACAGTTCCGCCCATGCCCAAACCAATACACATCGTGGTAATTCCGTACTGAACATCACGGCGCATTTCGAACTGGCGGGATAGTTGATTCATCAAGCGAACGCCTGAAGAAGCCAGCGGGTGACCAAATGCTATTGCTCCACCCCAGGAGTTAACACGGGGGTCATCATCGGCAATCTTAAAGTGTTCAAGGAATGAAAGAACTTGGACTGCGAAAGCCTCGTTGATTTCGAAGAGGCCAATATCAGAAATAGTAAGTCCTGCTTTTTTTAGTGCCTTTTCCGTTGAGGGGATTGGGCCGGTGCCCATCAGCTCGGGCTCAACACCAGCAAAAGCAAATCCAACCATGCGCATGCGTGGGCGTAGATCGTATTGCTTTAGCGCTTGATCGCCGGCAAGTAGAGAAATGGTTGCTCCATCTGTCAAAGGAGAGGCGTTTCCTGCGGTGACTTTGCCGTTAGCCCTAAAGGGTGTCTTTAGATCTTTCATTCCCTCAACGGTTGAATTAGGCCGTAGTAGTTCATCGCGATCAACTACTCGAACACCTTCTGGTGTGCTTACGGCAACTGAAACTAGATCTTGCTGGATGTAGCCCTTGTCGTAAGCAGCTGCTGCACGCTGCTGGCTTCTAACCGCAAAGGCATCTGCGCGCTCCTTGGTTAAAACTGGAAAGCGGTCGTGGATATTTTCAGCTGTGCAACCCATGTTCAAAGCTTCTTGGGCAAACAGTTTCTCGGCTAGGAGCCTCGGGTTTGGATCTGCCCATTCACTCATTGGGTGGTGCCCCATGTGCTCCACACCTCCTGCGAGAACTACATCGTAGGAACCAACGCCAATCGCAGATCCGGTCAATGTCACAGCAGTCATGGCCCCGGCACACATCCGGTCAATTGCAAAGCCGGGAACGGATAGTGGAAGACCTGAAAGTAAAGCCGAGGTCCTTCCAATGGTTAAACCCTGGTCGCCAGTTTGATCGGTGGCTGCAATAGCAACATCGTCGATTGCTTCCTTGGGAAGATTTGGGTGACGATCTAGTAGACCGATAATCGCTTTGACCATTAGGTCATCTGCTCGAGTGTTCCAGTAGACACCCTTTTCTCCGGCTTTCCCGAATGGAGTGCGAACTCCGTCAACAAAGTAAGTGTTTTGCATTAACTTAGCCGTCCAACAAGCACGTGCCGCTTTTGCTTAATGAGAATATCTAATTCGCTCATTCGGATACTTCAACGAGGAAGATTTGCTTCGATTATCGAGATGATTTCCGGTGAGTCTGGCTTTACGGTTGGGCGAAAACGGTGAACTGTGCCGTTTGGCAAAACCAAAAACTTTTCAAAGTTCCAGGCAACTGGACCGGCAAGGCCTGCGCCGTCTTTGGTCTTAGTTAGTTCTTTGTATAGATCGTGAGCGTTTTTGCCGTTGACCTTTACCTTCTCGGTCATCGGGAAAGTTACTCCCCAAGTGGTTGAACAATACTCGGCAATCTTTTCTGATTTACCTAGTTCCTGAAGGAACTGGTTGGAAGGCATGCCTAAAACGCTGAAGCCGCGGTCAGCATACTTTTTATGCATGGCCTCTAGCGCTTCGTACTGGGGAGATAGCCCGCAGCGGGATGCAACGTTGACTACCAAAACAACCTTGTCAGCGAAATCGCCGAAGCTAGCCTTGGTGCCATTAAGCATTGTCAGTTCTAAGTTTTTGATTGTCATAACCTAATTCTAAGTCGCATCAGGAGTAGATTTGTCTAGCTATCGACTCGCCGCCGACAGGAAAAAGGCCCTTTTTGCACATTGCACTGTTCATGGATCAACATCCGCATTCCCTAGGTGGGCTCCAAACCTCGGTCATGCTTCAAAAGAAGTATCTGAACCGCAACGGGGTTCAGGTCACCATCTTTGCTCCCAAGTCCAAGCGAGCCACCTACGACAAAGACATAAAAGTAATCCCCTCTAGCTACCCCAGCATTGGTCGGGAATACTCGGTGGTTTGGTCACTCCGCAAGGCAGCCAAGTTCTGCCAGAGCCAATACGAATCGCAAAACTACGACCTGGTGCACCTTCAGGGGGATTTTGCTGCCGCTAGCTTGGCCATTGAATTAGCCAGGTCAAGAAATCTGCCTTTGGTCTATACCGCCCACACCAACATTGACGTGATGGCAAACAAGCTAATCGGTAAGCCACTAAAGATTATTTTCCTGAGGTTCTTCACCTGGCAGCACGCACATTTTCTAAAAATTGCCAACTACCCAAAGGTTTTTACGGCCTTTGAGTATATGGCTTTTATCCACCGCAACATGGAGAAGGTAATAGCGCCCTCATCGCACTTCGCAAAAATGCTAAAGGAAAAAGGTGTTGCCACGGAAGTTGATGTCATGATCACCGGGGTCGACGACGACCTTCTGGCAGATGTCACCCGCACTGCAACAATTCCTCAAAAACCCGTACGCTTTGTTTGGGCAGGGCGCATGCAGCCGGAGAAAAGAATCCTTCAGACAATTGAAGCTTTTGCGAAGGCCAAAACTAATGCCACTTTGGACATCTACGGGTTTGGCCCCCTCGAACGGGCTGCCAAGAACCTGGTTCGCGCAAGACTGCTATCCAAGCGAGTAAAGTTCCACGGCAAGCTGCCGCACCGGGAAATCTTGCAGGTTTTTGCTAACGCCGACGCCGTGATGCAAACCAGCATTGGCTTTGAAACTCAAGGACTAACGGTTTACGAGGCTGCAGCGACTAGAACACCGACAATACTCTGCGATTCAAAAATCTCAGCGGAGCTTCCTGAGGGAAGCAACTGGCTTGATGAGACCGGCACCATCAAGGGTTTGGCAAAGACAATCAAAAAGGCCAACAAAGAAATTTCAGAGGGTGCAACAAGGCGCGAAACTCTTTCAGACAACAGATGGCTATCTCAGAGTGAGATCAGCAAAAAAACAATTGCTCTTTACAAGCAAATGATTGATGAAAAAGCTACTCCAGCGTCTCCACGAATTTGATTAGCGCCTGAGCCTTTATAACTGCGGTTTCAATAAGAGTCGGCAGGCCACTTAGCAATTCTGGCTTCTCCGATAACGCCTGCAAGCTCCACTGGTCGAAGTTCTCACCCATGTCCACCAAAGTGTTTCCAAAATCTTCCATTAGGAAGCTAAAAGTGGCATCATCGCAGGTTTTTGCAGTAATGATTCTCTCTCCAAGTGCTCGGTACGTTGGTGCAGATTCTTGGATGATGGTGATTGCTTTGGTCTTTTCTTCCTCAACTTCGGCCATAGATGCATACCCGATTGCACCGGTAGTTGTGCCAATTAGTGCATCAGCTTCGTTGATAACCGCACTCGCGTTTTCTTTGTCAATTGCCGAAATAGAGCCGGTCAGGCAAAATGCATCTTTCGAGGTGTCTTTTTCAACCTGCAAAGAAGCAATGGTGCTGTTGACGGCGTTCATGGCCGTTGTGATCCAGGTGTTTCCACCGAAGACCACGTTGCCGAGCAAGCTCACGATTGCGAAGGTTCCAACAAACCAAGCCCAGGTGGGAAGGCCTTTGGAATTCTTCTTTGGCTCTTGTGGGGGCTGCTCAGACATGAAATTCTCTTTCTTGATATAGCCCCAAGTCTAATTCGCCGAGGGCCATTTAGCGGCCTTAGCCTTCACATAAGCGACGATTGCGTTGGCATGACCGTGCCCCATTGCATGTTCATTTTTTAGAAACGCAACTTGTTCCATGTGGGTTTTGGTCTTGACCTTGGTTAGCTGCTTGAACCAGTACTCCATTGGCTTGCCATACTTTTCTTCGATAGAGGGAAAGTAGCTTGCTGGTCCTTTAACTTTTTCTGACATTATTCGTCCTTGTTGGGTTGAACTGACCAGATCCAGGCGAGCAATCCAGTTATCAAAATAATAGCGGTGGCAACAATAACCAAAAAGGTGTTTTCTTTATACCTGTCATAGAGCGACACCACGCCAAAGAACAAGGCTAGGTAGCCAATCAGGATCCAACGGTTGCGCATGTTGAAATGCTAATGGCTTGGAACTAAAACAACGTCTCAGGCATTAAATCGACGGGTTCAATTAATTCCCGGCCACTGTTTTTGATCGAGTTGACTAAATCTGATACTGTCCAAAACCTTAGGTGGGCATCAGGCTGGAAGTTATCAAACAGCGAGCGCACTTTATTCACATCCTGCAAAGCCGGATCCATCCATGCTTCCCAGCGGTCACGGGGCAAAAACATTGGCATGCGGCTGTGTACGGTAGCTAATTCGCCTACGGCATCTCTGGTGATGATTGCAACGCTGCTTTTTACTTCTTCATCCGGTGCTACCCATTGATCTTGGATTGCAGCAAATACCAGAATCTTCTCGTCAGTTCGAGAGATGTATACAGGCTGTCTTGGTTTGTATTTACCAAGCTCTGTCGCCCACTCGTAGTATCCACTTGCTGGAATTAAACACCTTGACCGGCGAAATGCGTTTTTGAAAGTCGGCTTTTCATGTACCGTTTCTGACCGGGCATTTATTGCAGCCGACTGGCTTCTTAGGGCTTCGGTGGCGTTCTTGCTCCACGGAGCAATTAGTCCCCAAGATGAAATCTCTAGGGTTTCGTTCTTGATGACGTAAATATCCTGTGTGGGCTTGATGTTCCAATCCATAGGCAGTTCTCTATTTGGAAGACCTTTTAGACCAAACTCCGCGACCATGTCGTTGAGCATTTCTTCCATCGCAAAGCGGCCGCACATGTTTCTAATCTAAGGCTTTGAGAAAAAGAAAATCTCCCTCCATTTGATGGAGGGAGATTTTCTATGTGGAGACTAGGCCGCTAAATCTGGGCGCCGCCTCAGCGCGATGTCGAATGTGCAGCCTTCCCTCTCACTTGGAAACTCGCCCCTTTCGGTGATGCCAGGGAAATAGCACCCCAGCACCACCGAAGGCTATGACGGGGCTAATCCCCCTTCGCGGCCACTTCCGGTGGAGCGACCCGAAAGAACTTAGTGACAATCATCAGGACGACTAGCCCGATGCCAAGCCACGAAAGCCCCAACGTGATTGCCGTCGCGTCTAACTGAAGAAGCAAGTACGCACAAACAATAGCTCCTAGTAATGGGAACACGACATGAGTCACTGCATTTAGGTTTCTTCCTGATTTCCTCTCGCGGACAAAGTGGGCGATGACCGCGATGTTTACCATCACGAAGGCGAGGAACGCGCCAAACAGAATAAACGATGTGGAGGTAGTGATGTCGAGGAACAGCGCTATAAGACCGACTCCACCAATAGCAACCAGGTTGAATACTGGTGTCTTGAAGCGAGTCGTGATGGCCCCGAATGCCTTTTTAGGCAACACGCCATCTCGTCCCATTGCAAAGAGCAAGCGGGAGGCTGACGCCTGTGCTGCTAGTCCCGAAGTGAACTGAGCGATGATCAAGCCGGCCAGGAATATGGCGCTGAACGCAGCTCCACCAATTTGACCAGCAATCAAAAGGGCCGCTGACCCTACATCTTCAAAAGTGCCACCTGGGTAAACCAGTTGAGTGGTGTACGAAACAACAATGAAGATTACTCCTCCGATAATTGCTACCAAAAGAATTGCCCGAGGGACAGTCTTCTTTGGTTCAATCGTCTCTTCGGTGAATGTTGTAATTGCATCGAATCCGAGGAAAGAGTAAGCAGCAATTGCCGCTCCTGCGGTTATTGCGGTGATAGATCCGTTGTCTCCAAGAAATGGTCCGGCATCAAGCAGGCTTCCTGTTCCGCCGCCACCGAGGACGAACGCAACGGAAAATCCTACAAACAGGATTAGGACAAGCGCCTGGAAGGCCATCAACAACATGTTGGCGCGGTCCGCGACTTTCAAGCCGATGACGTTGAGAATTGTTGTGATTGATATGAAGGCTAGGAGCCAAACGAATACAGGCACGTCCGGGAACTGTGCTTGCATGTATGCGGCGCCGATGAGCCAAATGACCATTGGGAGGAAAAGGTAGTCCAGGAGGATTGCCCAACCGACTGCGAAGCCGGCCCGCGAATCAATCGTTTTTCGAACATAGGTGTAGGCAGAGCCTGAAACCGGAAATGCCGCCGAAAGTCGACCGTAGCTGGCTGCGGTGAATATCATGGCCACAAGTGCAACTGCATAGGCCGATGCGCTGGCGCCTTCAGTAACCTCAGCCACGATGCCGAAGATACCCAGAACAATCATTGGTGTCATATAGGCGAGTCCAAAGAACACCAGAGACCGTAGCCCCAGGACTCGTTTGAGCGTTGTCGGTGTTGCCATTATTTCTCCTTAATTGGGGGGAGGTCGGTGGACGGCGTCCACCGAGATGGGTCTATTGATCCGTTGTAAAGAGGTAACGGAATTGGGTGGTCACCTGAGCGAAACTGTTCCCACATTTTGTTGGTTCCGGCCGTTCCGTTCTTTCGAACGCGCTCGACGCTTCCTGAATCAAAGGTGTACTCCAGCTCTGCTCGATTGGTATGCATAGCATCTGTGATGACTTCGCCCTCCGGGCCCACAACGAGTGAACAGCCGACACCCTCGGGTCCAGCACTGTTCACACTCAATAGCGCTACCTGATTGAAGATAGCGTTGGCTCTGGTGAGAATAATTTCCTGAGCGCGATCTGAAGTACTGGTCTTGACCAGGTTGATAATTAGTTCAGCGCCCATCCACGCCAGATGACGACAGGTTTCTGGGAACCAGATGTCGTAACAGGTGTTGAGCCCAATTTTCCCCACGGTTGGAATATCGAAGACCACGAAAGACGACCCCGGGGTGTGCGGCTCGAACGGTCTCCAGGGGAAAATCTTTCGGTATCGCGCAACAATTTGTCCCTCTGGATTAAAGACAAGCGCCGTGTTGTAGAAATTTTCGGCAGAACCTTTTTCGTTTATGGATCCGGGGATAAGCCAAATCTTGTGGAGTCGGGCAATGTCCCCCAAGCCCCGGACAAAATCACCGTCGATATCCACCGCGTCAAGACTTACGACCGAGTGTTGCTCCCCTGACTCGTTGGCCAGTGGATGAAAAAGGTGCAGCTCTGGGTAGATGACCATTTCGGCTTCGGGGTGGCGGGCAACGACGTTTGCAAGATCTTCTGCGAACCGATCAAGGGATCCAGAGAAATTCTGCGGCGAAGCCTGCACCGCGATAATCGAGAGTTTGCCGTCCACGAGCACCTTTGCTATTGAGATTGGACTAAATGTATCAGAATGAACGAATTAAGCAAGTTATCCTGAAGGTCCTCGCAAATAGCCCTGAAAGTCGAGTAATGGCGGATCCCAAGAACAAGCTGCTGATCGATTCAGTGGCTCACATCACCCGATTGAGCGCTGTTGACACTGTCTGTGCCCGAATTGCTCTTGCTATCGAGCACGGTCTTCTCCGGCCAGCCGAAAGACTACCGCACGATCAAGACATCGCCGAAGCCCTAGACGTCAGCGTAATAACTGCCAGAAGGGCCTTGGAAAAACTGGCCAAAGAGGGCTTGGTGGTCCGGCGGCGGGGTAAAACTGGTGGCAGTTTTGTTTCAGACGATCCCCTTGGACATGTTGTTTCAGCCGTGAGTTCTTATAACGCCGACTCAAAAACCATCAATCGGCTCATTGATGAACGCGCTCTGGTGGAAACCGCCCTTGTCAGTGCCGCATCCAGTAATCCCAAAAAACAGCATATCGATGTCCTACAGCAACACATAGACACGGCATCCTCAGCAACAGACTGGGCCGCCTATCACCGAGCCGATGCGCTTTTTCACCTTGGTCTGGTTGAAGCGAGTGGGATGGGGTGGGCGAGGGACGCCCATTCCGAAATTTTGCGACAACTTTATCAATACTTCGTCCCGTATCCGATTGAGTACCTCCAGGAGTCGAACTTGGAACACCAAAGAATTCTTGATGCCATCATCTCAGGTGATACCCCCGTGGCAATCAGAGAGTGCCAATCACACATTCTAGTTTTACACGACACCATGTTCACTGGCCTTGGAAAGAGGCATGGGGCCAAATCAAATTCACAACGAGCCGCGAAGTGACCGAATTATGTACACGCCTAGAGTCGATTTTGATTTGGGAAAGAATCGATTCGCATCCGATTAACTAAGAGTCAAATTCAACATTAAACCAACCGGGGTTTTATCTCTTATCTTGGGGGATCCGATTAGGTTTATGGCATTAAGTTATACAAACTAAATAGAAAAGACCCGCGATTTCTCGCGGGTCTTTTCTTTGCGGGTGGAGACTAGGGGGGTCGAACCCCTGACCCCCTGCTTGCAAAGCAGGTGCTCTACCAACTGAGCTAAGTCCCCGTTTAGGAATCCTCAGATGTTTCGAGGCTTCCTGGTGGGCCTAGGAGGACTTGAACCTCCGACCTCTTCATTATCAGTGAAGCGCTCTAACCACCTGAGCTATAGGCCCCTAGAGCTTCATTGAGTCTAATGCATCCGAATTGGATGCTCAAACCCCGCTTGGGCCCAGGTGAATCTTGACTATTTAGTTGTTTGTGAAACGTATTGCGATACCGCCGGTGATCTTGCCGATCACGTTGAAGATCATCGCGTAAAGTCCTGTCAAAGCCGTTCCGAGAATCACATTCACAATCGCCAGTGTTGTGGCGAAAGACATAACTCGAGGCAGAGATAGCTCTTGCTCGATATCAACTCCGCCATCTCCAAACACTCCAGAAAGCAGAGAGTTCAAAGAAGCGAAAAGACCAATTTGACCAACTACAAACCAGAGAGCAAAAAAGCCAACAACGGTTGCAATTCCAGCTGCTACGGTCACGAAGAAACCTGCCTTAATGGCGGACCAAACTTCGATTTTGACTAGCTTTAGGGCAACTTGTTTTTGCGCAGGAGCCGGACGGTATCCAAATCTAGGTTTTCTTGCCGGAGCATCACTCATTCTTCTACTGCTCCCTCTAAGTTGCGCTCTGAGTTCTTTGCTAGTCCAATAACTGAGTCAGCTTCATCGAATCTGGCAAAAACCACACCCATGGTGTCCCGGCCCTTGGCTGGAACCTCACTGACGGCTGACCTGACAACTTTACCGCTAGCAAGGACAACTAGCACCTCGTCAGATTCGCTGCAGATAATAGCTCCCACTAAATCACCGCGTTTTTCTTCGAGTTTGGCCACCTTTATGCCCAAACCACCCCTATTTTGAGGTCGGTACTGATCCACAGCCGTTCTCTTGGCGTATCCACCTTCGGTGGCAATAAAGACGTATGAATCAGCGATGTCGTTGACAACCGTTGCAGAAAGAAGGAAGTCTCCCTTGCGGAAATTCATACCGATGTTTCCGGATGTGTCACGACCCATGGCGCGAAGTGATTTCTCGGAAGCCGAGAACCTAATTGACATTCCCTTGCGCGAGACAAGTAGTAGATCATCAGAATTAGAAACCAACATTGCAGCTACCACTTCATCTTCGCCTTTTAGCTTGATGGCGATGATTCCACCAGAGCGTGGGGTGTCATAGGCCTCGAGAGCGGTTTTCTTAACCAAACCGCTCTTGGTTGCAAGCACCAAGTATGGCGCCTTGCTGTAATCCTTGATGTCCAACACCGATGCGATCATCTCGTCCGGTTGCATCGAAAGCAGGTTGGCCACGTGCTGACCCTTGGCATCTCTTCCTGCTTCTTGAACCTCGTAAGCCTTCGCGCGATAGACGCGACCCTTGTTGGTGAAGAACAACAGCCAGTGGTGAGTTGTTGTCACAAAGAAGTGTGAAACAACATCGTCTGCTCGAAGCGAGGCTCCCTTAACACCCTTACCACCGCGGTGTTGGCTGCGGTAGTTAGTGCTCTTGGTTCGCTTGATGTATCCGCCGCGGGTGACGGTAATAACCATCTCTTCTTCAGGGATTAGATCCTCTGTTGAAACATCGTCATCGCCGCCGACCTGAAGAGCTGTTCTGCGCTCGTCGCCGTGGCGAGAAACAACTTCTTCTAGTTCCGACTTGATGATCTCGCGCTGCTTTTTTGGGGAGGCAATGATCGACTTGTATTCCTTGATCTCAAGCTCAAGCGCTGCAGCCTCATCGATGATCTTCTGGCGCTCAAGTGCGGCAAGCTGTCTTAGTTGCATGTTCAAGATTGCGCGAGCCTGCAGCTCGTCAATCTTGAGCATTGTCATCAGACCATCTTTGGCATCATCCGCTGTTGCGCTCTTGCGGATAAGGGCAATGACCTTATCTAGTGCATCGAGGGCTTTTAGGTAGCCGCGAAGGATGTGGGCGCGCTCTTCGGCTTTTTTGAGTCTGAAGTTTGTTCTGCGAACTATGACGTTTACCTGGTGCTCAACCCAGTTGGAAATAAAGCCATCCAGAGAAAGGGTTCTTGGAACACCATCTACGAGTGCCAGCATGTTGGCGCTGAAGTTCTCGCGAAGTTGGGTGTACTTATACAAATTGTTTAGCACGACTCTCGCAACCGCGTCTTTTTTTAGAACAACGACAAGTCTTTGACCGGTGCGACCAGAAGTTTCATCTCTGATGTCAGCAATGCCAGTTAGCTTGCCTTCTTTGACAAGCTCGGCAATTTTCTGAGCCAAATTGTCAGGGTTTACCTGGTAAGGAAGCTGGGTGACAACAAGACAAGTTCTGTTTTGTAATTCTTCAACACTTACGATTGCTCGCATCGTGATTGAACCACGACCGGTTCGGTAAGCGTCTTCGATGCCGCGCTTTCCAATAATTTCTGCTCCAGTTGGAAAATCCGGTCCCTTGATGCGCTGCATCAATGCGGCAAGTAATTCTTCTTGGGTGGCTTCTGGGTTCTCCAGAGCCCAGATCGCGCCGTCAGCAACCTCACGCAGGTTGTGCGGTGGAATGTTTGTTGCCATTCCAACTGCGATACCGATTGATCCGTTGATTAGAAGATTTGGAATTCTTGATGGAAGAATTGTCGGCTCTTGGGTTCTGCCGTCGTAGTTATCTTGGAAATCAACGGTGTCTTCGTCGATGTCTCGAACCATTTCCATTGCAAGTGGTGCCATCTTGCATTCGGTGTATCTAGGTGCAGCAGCTGGGTCGTTTCCGGGTGAACCAAAGTTTCCCTGACCAAGCACTAACGGGTAGCGAAGGTTCCAAGACTGAACAAGTCTTACCAAAGTGTCATAGATTGCAGTGTCACCGTGCGGGTGATACTGACCCATGACATCGCCAACTACGCGCGAACACTTTGAGAACTGTTTGTCTGGGCGGTAGCCGCCGTCGTACATCGCATACAAAACTCTGCGGTGAACTGGCTTTAGTCCATCCCTAACATCAGGAAGTGCGCGGCCTACGATAACGCTCATTGCGTAATCCAAATAGCTGCGCTGCATTTCGACCTGTAGGTCGACCTGCTCTACGTGGTCCATCCGAGGCTCGGTTGCCGGTGTCTTATCTACCATGAGTTTTTTTCGCTTCTAGATATCTAGGAAGCGAACATCCTTTGCGTTCTTTTGGATAAATGATCTTCTTGCCTCAACGTCTTCGCCCATGAGGGTTGAGAAAACCTCATCGGCAAGAGCAGCGTCATCAAGAGTTACCTGAAGCAGGGTTCTTCTGGCTGGGTCCATGGTTGTTGACCAAAGCTCGTCGTAGTCCATTTCTCCAAGACCCTTGTAGCGCTGGATTGAATTCTCTTTTGGAATTCTTCTTCCGGCCTTGGCGCCTTCTTTAAGCTTTATATCCCGCTCGGAATCTGAGTAAACGTACTCGTGCTCAGCGTTAGTCCACTTGATCCGGTAAAGCGGTGGCTGAGCTAAATACACGTAGCCGTGCTCGATAAGAGGTCTCATGTACCTAAACAACAAAGTAAGCAACAGGGTGCGGATGTGCTGTCCGTCAACATCAGCATCGGCCATCAAAATGCACTTGTGATACCTAATCTTTGAAACATCGAACTCTTCGCCGATACCGGTACCAAAAGCTGCAATCAGCGCTTGGACTTCGGTGTTGGCTAGGGCGCGATCAAGTCTTGCTTTTTCAACGTTCAAAATCTTTCCGCGCAACGGCAAGATCGCTTGGTGCTCAGGATCACGACCGCTAACTGCCGAACCACCGGCCGAGTCGCCCTCAACGATATAGATTTCGGAAAGTGCTGGGTCGCGGGAAGAGCAGTCGCGAAGCTTTCCTGGCATTCCGCCGGATTCCAAAAGACCTTTTCTTCTGGTTGCTTCGCGGGCTTTTCGAGCGGCCATTCGGGCGGCTGCTGCTTGGATGGCTTTTCTAACAATTTCTTTAGCTGCTGGCGGGTTGCGCTCTAGCCAGTCACCTAGTTTGTCATTCACGATTTTCTGGGTGAAGGTCTTAGCCTCGGTGTTTCCAAGCTTGGTTTTGGTCTGACCTTCAAACTGAGGCTCGGAAAGCTTGATTGAGACAACGGCGGTTAGGCCCTCGCGGACGTCGTCACCGGAGAGGTTTTCGTCCTTTTCCTTCAGCAGGTTATTAGCCCTGGCGTACTTATTTAGTAGCGAGGTAATTGCTGTTCTAAAACCCTCTTCGTGGGTTCCGCCTTCGTGGGTGTTAATGGTGTTGGCGTAGGTGTGAACTGATTCGGTATAGGCGTTGGTCCACTGCATCGCAACTTCGATGGACATATCCTTCTTGGAAGTTTCTGCTTCCAGCGAGATGATTTCGTTGTGAACTAGCTCGATTTTCTTAGAGGCATTTAGGAACTCAACATAGTCAACTAGACCCCTTGTGTACTTATAGGTTTCGGTTTTGCCGTTTCGTTCGTCGGTAATCGTAATTGAGAGACCCTTGTTCAAAAAGGCCATCTGCTGGAAGCGTGCTCGAAGGGTTTCGTAATCAAATTCAACTGTTTCAAAGATCGATCCATCCGGTCTGAACTCGATTGTGGTTCCGGTGTGATCGACTTTCTTTCCCTTAGCAAGAGGCTTCTGGGGAACACCGATTTTGTATTCCTGGGTCCAAAGAAAACCGTCTCTTGCCACTTCTACCTTTAGATCGGTTGAGAGCGCGTTCACAACAGAGGCACCAACACCGTGCAGACCGCCGGAAACTGCATAGCCACCGCCACCAAATTTTCCTCCGGCGTGAAGAACCGTGAGTACAACTTCAACCGCAGGTTTTTTCTCGACCGGGTGCATATCCACTGGGATTCCGCGGCCATTGTCGGCTACTTTGATCCAACCCTTGGGAGTTATATAAACGTTGATGTCGTCGCAATGACCGGCGAGGGCTTCGTCGACAGAGTTGTCAACGATTTCATAAACCAAGTGGTGAAGACCTCTTGGGCCGGTTGATCCGATATACATACCCGGGCGCTTACGAACAGCTTCTAGTCCTTCAAGAACTTGAATGCTTCCGGCGTCATAACCAGATTTGTTTTTTGGTGTTGAAGAAGTTTCTTTTTTTGCAGGGGTTTTCACTGCGGCGGGAGCGGGTTTGGAAGTTTTGGTGGCGGGCTTTGTAGTTGGTTTAGCAACTGCCTTTACTGAAGAAGGCTTCGATTTCGGTGAATCTTTTTTAGCCGGCATGTTCTATTTGTGCTCCTTGTAATTCGCCTCGTTAGTTCCACATAACAGCGATTACTCGACTTACATTGGGGTTTGCTAACTGGTTCTATTTTACCCCACATCGAGCACTTAAAGTTTCAGGCTGTGAGCTACTACCCGTAAGTGTCTCTGGGTCCTCGACCCGGCACAGACCTAGGGCCTTTTTTCCAAGACGGGGCGTCGGGTCCCAGAAACGAAATGGTCTTAATTTCAAGCTCCGGAAAAGAGCTGCCGATTTTCTCTAAAATCTGGGTTTGCATTAAACGCAATTCTGTAGCCCAGGCGGTTGATTTGCATCGAATCGTAAGTTTGCCATTTGCGAGATTTTCGGGCTGGGTATTTTTAGCATTTAGATCGCCAACGATTTGCGCCCACCTAACAAAAAGCTCAGCTTCTTCCATTTGCGACTGCCAGCGAAAATCCTGCATCAAAGAATCAATGGAATTTGATGCCGAAATCGGATCGCGCCCGGCGTCAAAGGGTTTTGAGCGATTTTTCTTCTTTTCGGTGATTCGCTTCTGGTCCTTAGAAACGCGTCCGGTGACCGCTTGTTTCATGGCGTAGTAAAAGTCAACCGCAAAGTTTTTGTCATCAGCCATTTGTTATCTCACCTGCCACAACACTAAACCTTTTCGCGCTCAGCGCCTCCGGCACATCTTCAATTACTGCGGCGGTAATGATTACCTGTTCGTTGCCCAGGACAAGCTCGGCGAGCTTGGCTCTTCTGTCTGAATCAAGCTCGGCGAAGACATCGTCGAGGATCAAAATCGGATCGCCGAGTCTTGATTCGGCTTTTAGAATCTCAAGCGATGCAAGTCGCAGCGCTAGCGCGTAAGACCAGCTCTCACCGTGCGATGCGTAGCCTTTTGCTGGCAAGCTGCCAAGAATTAGAACCAAATCATCTCGGTGGGGTCCTACGAGTGTTATTCCTCGTTCAAGTTCTTTGGGCCTTGTGCGCTCAAGGGTCTCTCGAAAAAGTCTGGCGATCTGTTCGCGGTCGGTCGTTTCCAAGTACCCCTTTCCCTCTGGTTCTTCGCCCTCGTTCACGCTGGCGCCATTGATGGAGGATCTGATAAACATTTTTGGCTCGTTGTTACTTTTTGCTATTGCTTTGTAGTTAGCGATAAGCCCAGGCTCAAGCTTTTGGGCAATGTTCACACGGGCCGCAATTATTTCTGATCCCAGTGATATAAGTGATTCATCCCAGGCTGAAAGGGTTGAAAGTGCGTTGCCCTTTGTTCCCGTTGCCCTGGCGGACTTCAGCAATGTGTTCCGCTGTTTCAGCACTCGATCGAAGTCCGAATAAACACCGAGCATGCGTGGTGTGAACTGAACTATCAGTTGATCGATAAACGCCCGGCGGTTTGTTGGGTCGCGCTTTACGATATCTAGATCCTCGGGGGCGAAAATCACGGAATTTAGATACCCCAGAATATCCTTTGTTTTGGCGACCGGTGACTTGTTTAACCTGGCTCGGTTAGTTGAGTCTGAATTGAGCTCAAATTCCAACAGCAGTTCGCGCTCATCGTGAGCTAGTTCGAGCGAAATTATTGCGGTTTCTTCGCCTTGTTTGATTAGGGGGGTAAGACCTGCAACCCGGTGAGAGCTGAGGCTCCCAAAAAAGTTGATTGCTTCGACCAAATTGGTCTTACCTTGGCCGTTAGGGCCATGGAGCAAGTTGACGCCGGGGAAGAGCTCTAGTTCTGTCCATTTGTAGTTTCTAAAGTTGGTGAGGCGAACCTTTTTCACATACACAGCGCTGTAGCTATCTCGCGGAAAATTCTGTTTTTTCTTTAATGGCTTTAGCGACCAAGAAGATTGGGCTGCAGAAGATACATGTAGCTATCGCTAGATTCTTTTTCTTTTGTCGAATGGTTTGTTATCAAAACCGGTGATGGGCGATTTGGGTTCTCGCTGTTGGTAAAGCCAATCTTCACATACTCAGTTTTCACTCCGGCAAGCCCGTCGATTAGAAACTGTGGCTTTAGGGAGACAACCACTTCCCCGCCCGTTAGCTGCACATCTATTGACTCAGATGCTTGTGCGGTTTCGCCGCCTGCTGCCTCCAGGTTTAGTGATGCGGAGCTAAAAGTGAATTTGATTGGGCTTTCGCGCTCAAGAACTAAGGACACTCGTTTTGTTGAATCCAAAAGGTCTTGGGTGTTTAGAATTGCAAAGTTTTCAATCTTTTCTGGAAAGAGCGTTTTTACTGCCGGGAAATTTCCTTTTATAAGGCGAGAGGTAACCGAGCGGTTGTTTGCCTTGAACGCAATCAGATCTTTCTCGTCGGAGGGGTTGATTGAGATCGATATCTCCCCCTGGTTGGCAAACGTCTTAGCAATTTCTTGAAGCGTCTTGGCTGGGATAAGGGCGCTTTTTTCGCCCGCATTCGACTTCCATGCGATGTCTTGAACCGCCACGCGGTATCGGTCGGTGGCAACAAGAGAAATACTGTCTTTTGTTGTTTCCAGTAAAACTGTTGTTAGGACAGGTGTCACGTCCTCGCGCGATGCCGCAACTGCAATTTGAGAGATGGCTGCGGAGAAGGCCTCCCCAGAGACAGAGCCGGTTGTTGCTGGGATCTCGGGAAGCGACGGATATTCATCGATTGGCATGGTCAGCAGGGAAAATTTTGCCGATCCACAATTGACTTGAACTTTTGAACCGTCTGTCGAAAAATCGACTGCTGCATTTGGAAGTTTGCTGACAATTTCAGCCATTAGACGACCTGAAACTAGAACTCTTCCGGCTTCTTCTACTTTGGCTGCAATTTCAACCTGGGCTGAGGTGTCATAGTCAAAAACTGAGAGTCTGAGAGCGTTGGCATCTGCTTCGATCAAAATTCCACTAAGGATGGGAAGCGTGGTTCTCTGGGGTAGTAATCTCACAGCAAATGAGACCGCTTCATTTAGAACGTCTTTATTGACCTGAAATTTCACTTTTGACCTGTCTGTTTGGGTTTCAATCTTGGCATAACTTGAGATTTGTTTTTACCTAAAGGTTTTTCCTAAAGAGTTATAGCACCTTAGAAAACTAATTAAGTAATAACAACAGTAACCCGTGTGGAAACTGTTGATAAACAGCTACTTAGCAACAAACGCCCTGAAACTACAATCGTGAAAGTTGTTTACACAGCTGGGGATAACTTTGTGTATAACCCATGCTGCTGTGAGTGAAAGGCGGCCTGTGGGCTAGTTGCTAGCTGAGATTCCACAGAAAACAGCAGTTATCCACAGCTTATCCACGGGACTTTTGCTTGACTCGGTTCAAAATCTCAGTTACTTGGTTATAGAGGCTTCGGCGCTCTTTCATTAGGTCGGTGACCTTCTTGTTGGCATACATAACTGTGGTGTGGTCGCGGTTTCCAAAAAGCTGGCCAATCTTTGGAAGAGACAAGTTGGTCTGCTCGCGGATCAGATACATGGCGATCTGCCTGGCCTGGGCAACAGCCTGCTGGCGGGATGAGCCAAAGAGGTCATCGGCGCTAATCGAGTAGTACTTGGAGACTTCGCCGATGATATCGTTCGGGACGATGATGGTCTCGTCTCCCAGTGGGACGATATCCTTCAAAACAGCAGTGACTAGGTTCATATCCACCGGGGTGCGGTTTAGGGCGGCAAAGGCTGTGACTCGAATCAGGGTTCCCTCGAGCTCGCGGATGTTTGATGCCACTCGGGCTGCCATATATTCGAGGATTTCGTCCGGGACCTTTATCTTTTCGTTCTCGGCTTTTTTCCTCAAAATGGCAATACGGGTCTCAAGCTCAGGAGCCTGGATGTCTGTGATCAGACCCCACTCGAAGCGGGAGAGCATGCGCTCCTCGAAACCGGTTAGCTCCTTGGGCGGCAAATCAGATGTGATAACCACCTGCTTGTTGTGATCGTGGAGAGTGTTGAACGTGTGAAAGAAAGCTTCTTGGGTTTGGTCTTTACCCTGCAAGAACTGGATGTCGTCAATTAGCAGGACGTCCATATCCCGATATTCAGCCTGGAAGAAAGAGGTTCGGTTGTTCTGAATTGCATTAATAAAGTCGTTGGTGAATTCTTCTGAGGAGACGTAACGAACCTTGATCTTGGGGTAAAGATTCAGGGCATAGTGGCCAATGGCGTGCAGCAAATGGGTCTTGCCAAGCCCCGAACCTCCATAAATAAATAGTGGGTTATAGGCCTTCGCTGGAGTTTCGGAAACGGCGAAAGCAGCCGCGTGAGCAAAGCGGTTGGATCCTCCGGTAACGAAGTTGTCGAAGTTGTACTTTGAGTTCAGGCGGGTATCAAACAAGACCCCGACGGCACCTGTTTTGCGAGGGTATTCTTCACCCTGCAAGGAAGGGGCAGATCCGATCGGATAGACGTTTTCCGGAGCCTCGGTGATCAAAGGATCGGCCTCGATATCGGGGTTTACCACCACGGCAAAGTTGGTGGGACCACCCATGAGGGCATTTTCTTGCAAAACTTCGAGGATGTCGCCGCGAATTCGCTGCTCCAACATTCCTCTAGTTAGGTCGTTCGGGACCTCAAGATAGAGGGTGTCCGCCAGGACACCCTTGGGCTCAACCAGGGTCAAAAAGCCCATCAACTGCGGGCTTAGGGTTCCCTTTTCGGCAAGACGGTCGATGACTGCAACCCACTGCTGGGTTATCTCATCGAGCTGGTTCATTGATTTTCCTCTGGGATAAACAAGTAGTTTTCCACACCCTCCCCCCAAGTTTATAAGCTGTGGAAAAGTCGGAAACCTCAACCGTTATTCAACTGATTTATTTGGATAAAAGCAAATTAAGTTGTGGACAAATATCTAAAAGCCCTCACATCAAATTAGATTCTTTTCGACTTGACCAAACACCCCCACAGGCCCTAGATTTATGTAGTTGAGCAGAAGTTGGAATCAACTGCCCAGTAAGAACAAGGCCAATAGCCGACTGACCCGATTCCTCAATGATTTTCGGAGTGTAAACACATGAGCAAGCGCACTTTCCAGCCGAATAACCGTCGTCGTTCAAAGACTCACGGCTTCCGCCTTCGCATGGCAACTCGCGCCGGCCGCGCAATTTTGGCCGCCCGTCGCCGCAAGGGCCGCAAAGAACTTTCGGCTTAACCGCTCCCCATGCTCACAAGAGCAAACCGACTGGTTCGAGGGGATGATTTCCGGAAAGTAATGCGACAGGGAAAAAAACTCTCAACTAAACATCTGGTCGGTTACCAGCTACTCGAAACCGAAAATCCCACCAGATTTGGATTCGTAGTATCGAAAGCTTGCGGCGGAGCCGTAAAGCGAAATCAACTAAAAAGAAGGCTTCGAAGCATAGCTCGGGACAAGTTGAACCAGTTTCCCGCCGGTTCCCAGTTGGTGCTAAGACCCCTTCCAGGAAGCTCAGAACTTGAGTTTTCGGCCCTGGCCTCCGATTTCGATCGGGTCCTAGGGCTCAAATGAAGACTTTGTGGACGATTTGGCTGGTTCCAAGGAACCTAGTCGTTTTGTTTCTAAAGGGATATAGAAAGCTCATATCCCCGTTGTACGGGGATGTTTGCCGGTATTACCCGAGTTGCTCGGCTTATGGCCTAGGCCAGATTCAGCAGCGAGGAGTGATCGCGGGAAGTTTTTGGACGATTCTTAGAATCTTCCGTTGCAACCCCTGGTCCAAGGGCGGAATTGATCCCGTGAAGGACTCCGGCCAGAGGTTCGTAGTTTTGGAAAATGGCTTTGTTGCAACAAAGCCTCAGGAAAGGTAAGAAATGGACCTACTGTTCCCGGTCAAATGGGTAATTGAGCTAATTTTGGTTGGCTTTCACTCCCTATTTGGCTTTTTTGGACTCTCCCCGGACTCCGGCCTCAGCTGGGTGCTATCAGTTGTTGGCCTAGTGCTAGTTGTTCGGTCAGCCCTGATCCCACTGTTCGTGAAGCAAATTAAGTCTCAGCGAAACATGATGCTGGTTCAGCCGGAACTGCAAAAGCTTCAGAAGAAATACAAGGGCAAGAACGACCGTGAATCCAGGGAGAAATTTGCCAAAGAGCAAATGGATCTTTACAAGAAAACCGGATCTAACCCACTGTCATCATGCCTACCGATTTTGGTCCAGATCCCTATTTTTATGGGGCTTTTCTTCACACTGAATGACGCCCAGGCCAGAAAATCCGGTGTGGGTCCAATGAGCTCTGAGCTGGCCATCCAGTTTTCTGAGGCAAGTTTGTTTGGGGCGAGGCTGTCAGAAACCTTCTTGACCGCCACCACCATCCAAGTTCAGGTCATGGCCGGGGTCATGGTGGTTTTGATGTCTGCTTCGCAGTTCATCACCCAAAAACAGATCATCGCCAAGAACCAAAACCCAGCTGTTCAGAACAGCCAATACATGCAAACCCAGAAGATCTTGCTTTACATCTTCCCCCTAATCTTTGTGATTTCCGGAGTCACTTTCCCGATTGCCGTTATCACCTACTGGCTAACTTCGAACTTCTGGACCATGGGCCAGCAGTTTATTGTTATCCGCAACATGCCAACCGATGGCTCCCCCGCCTACCAGGCTCGTATTGACCGCTTGGCTAAAAAAGGCAAGCTCCCGAAGGAGCTCCAGGAAAAGCTAGATGCCGAAGCAGCTGCCAAGGCAGCCGCCGAAGCGGAAGAAAAGACTCAGCGCGAGCAGCCCAAGGGCAAAAACCGCGCTAAAAAAGACAACAAGAAAAAGAAGAAGTAGGTAGCCACAGATGGCCGAATTAGATGAGAGCAAAGACCGCACCGTCAAGCAGCTAGAAGAAGAGGGCGATGTCGCCGCTGACTACCTAGAAGAACTACTTGACATAACTGATTTGGATGGCGATATTGACATCGACGTCCGCGAGGGACGCGCCTACCTGGCCGTAGCCGCGGGCAAAGACTCCAACCTGGACCTTATCTCCCATCCAGACACCGTTGAGGCCCTTCAGGAGCTGACCCGGTTGGCTGTGCAGGTCAAGACCTCAAGCTACTCCAGACTGATTCTGGATGTTGGGGGCTCCCGCCAGGCCAAGATCGATCAGTTGACCAAAGCGGTATCCAAGTTTATTGACAAGGTCAAGGACAGCGGCGAGCCATATCACCTCAAGCCAATGAGCTCCTACGAGCGCAAGCTCGCCCACGACCTGATCGGCGAGGCCGGCCTCCACTCAGAATCTGAGGGCGAAGGCCGCGACCGCCACATCGTCATCTCAAAACCTGAATAGTTTCACGTGAAACATTTCGAGTCCGAGCCCGAAGCCGCCGAGGCAATTTTTGGCCCCCAGATTAAACTTGCCAGAAGCTATGTCCAAAAGCTGGCCCAAGACAGCGACCAGCTGGGTCTTCTGGGACCAAGAGAATTAGACAAGATCTGGTCCAGGCACATCTTGAACTCAGCGGTAGTTGCCGAACTGATTAGGCCAGGGGAGCTAGTGGCCGATGTGGGCTCCGGGGCGGGGCTGCCGGGCATCCCAATGGCAATAATTGCTCCAGCCACCGATTTTGTTCTTATTGAGCCGATGGACCGAAGGGCCAGTTGGCTGCAAGAGGTAGTTGACGAGCTTGACCTACAAAACGTTGAGGTGGTTCGGGCCCGGGCTGAGGAGGTCGAGGGCGGTCAGTTTGATGTGGTCACGGCCAGGGCCGTGGCGGCTTTGGATAAGCTGCTTCGCCTTTGTGTTCCGCTTTTGAAGCTCGGGGGCAGGGTAATTGCCCTAAAGGGATCCAAGGCCCCGGAGGAAATTCTGGAGGCGCAGAAGCTAGAAAAGAACCTCAAAATTGAGAGCTTCGAGATCGTGGTCTGTGGGGAAAAGTTTTTGGCTGAGCCCACATCGGTGGTTGAAACTAGACTAGATTCTTCACAGGAGAAATAGATGTCAGAGCAGCCAGCAGAATCAACCTCGGTTACCAAGCTGAGTGTTGTTTCCGGCCTAGGCTACCCAAACAACCGCGAAGACAGTTCTCCACAACCAACTGGTTGGCTTGTGGATAACTCCGACATTAAGGTGGTTTCACGTGAAACATCCTGATGATTTAGCAGGAGATTTAGCCGATTTCACAGATACACCACTTGCTCGTGAACTTGTGGAAAACTCCCGCCGTTTGGTCAATGTCGGGGCACAGACAGTGGCAAGACCTTCGGTTACCCGAGTAATTACCATTTCCAACCAAAAAGGTGGCGTAGGTAAGACCACCACGGCCGTTAACCTGGCTGCAGCTCTGGCCTCAAAAGGATTGCAAGTTCTTGTGATTGACCTGGATCCTCAGGGCAACGCATCAACCGCTTTGGGCATCGATCACCACGCAGATATCAAGAGCATCTACGAAGTCTTAATTGACGATGTCCCAATGGAGCAAGTGGTTCAGATTTCTCCCGAGCGCCCAGGACTAACTTGTGTTCCAGCAACCATTCACTTGGCAGGTGCGGAGATTGAACTTGTTTCTCTAGTGGCTCGTGAGCAAAGACTTCACAACGCAATCGAAACTTATCTTCAAACCACAATAACTCCGCCGGACTATGTCTTGATTGACTGCCCACCGAGTCTGGGTCTATTGACCGTGAATGCATTTGTTGCGGCCAAAGAAGTTTTGATCCCGATTCAGTGCGAGTACTACGCACTCGAAGGTCTTTCACAACTCGCCCGTTCAATTGAAATGATTAGAAAGCACCTGAACCCAGAACTTGAACTATCAACAATTTTGTTGACGATGTATGACTCACGCACCAAACTTGCATCCCAAGTTGCTGATGAAGTAAAGCTGCATTTCCCAACTCAAGTTTTATCAACCATCATTCCAAGATCGGTTCGCGTATCCGAAGCACCAAGCTACGGTAAGTCCGTAATTTCTTACGATCACTCATCACCCGGTGCAATCGCGTACATGGAAGCGGCAATTGAATTAGCAAACAAAGGAGTAAGACGTGGCTGAGAAAAAAGGCGGACTTGGTCGAGGCATCGGTTCACTAATACCAACTTCCGAGAAAAATAGTGAACGACCAGTTGACATCTTCTTTCCTGCCGGTGGAACCAAGGGCCCAGCCCTTGCAACGGTTCCAGGCGCACGCTTTGGTCACCTCGATATTAAAGCCATCGCACCGAATGCGAAACAACCACGAACTGTATTTGAAGCGGAAGCGTTTGCAGAACTCGTTCACTCGATTCGTGAGCTTGGAGTTTTACAACCTATTGTTGTTCGCGAAAAATCTGAAGGCAAGTATGAGCTGATCATGGGTGAGCGCAGACTGCGCGCATCCAAAGAGGCAGGCCTTACAAAGATACCTGCAGTAATTCGTGAAACAGAAGATCAAAATATGTTGCGCGATGCGCTGCTAGAAAACTTGCACAGAAGCGACCTAAACCCACTTGAAGAAGCAAGTGCTTATGCGCAGCTGCTGGAAGATTTTGGAATTACCCAAGAGCAGCTTGCTGAGCGCATTGGAAGATCTCGTCCGCAAATCACAAACACACTTCGACTCCTAAAACTTCCTGCCAGCGTGCAGCGTCAAGTTGCCGCCGGAGTTTTATCAGCCGGTCACGCCCGGGCAATTCTGGGTGCAGCGGATGCACTCAGAATGGAACACTTTGCAACCAAAACCATCAACGAAGGTTTGTCGGTTCGATCCCTGGAAGAACTTGTTGGCCTTGATAAGCCAGAGGCAAAAAAGCCAAAGATCAAACAGGGCACCAAACAGGATCTTCTGAAAGAGATTGCCGATGGTTTGGGTGATCAGTTAGACACCAAAGTCAAGATTGTTTTGGGCCGCAAGAAGGGCCAGCTAATGATTGATTTTGCAACAGTGGCAGATCTAAACCGCATCTTGGATGCAATCGGCTACAAGAAAAAGAACTAGCCGCGACCTTTGACAGCAGCTTGGGCTAGCGAGTAATAAACGTCGCCCAGGGTTGACCCTGAAGCGAGGATTGCCTGCGGCAATAAAGAAGTCTCTGTTAGTCCTGGCAAAACATTTGCCTCCAAAAACCAGGGGACACCCTTGGCGTCAACGATCATATCTACTCGGCATAGATGCCTAAGACCCAGAGCCTGGTGAGCGACGATAGCCATCTTGGCCGCCTTAGCAGCAACGGTGTTGGTGAGTCTAGCCGGAACAAAATAGTCAGTCTCGCCGGCGATGTATCGCTCCTCGAAACCGAAGTGTCCGGAACGAGGCTTAATCTCAACAGCTGGCAGGGCAGCAGGCCCCGCCCCTAGATCGATCACCCCAACTGCCAATTCGATGCCCTCAACAAAATCTTCGATGATTGCCACATCGCAATAAACATAGGCGTCGATCATGGCCTGGCTCAGCTGCTCCTGCTTTTTGACAATCGTGACACCTTGAGCAGATCCTGAGCGGGCCGGCTTTACAACAACCGGCAGGGATATGGATTTAGCAACAAGTTTTAGAACGGAATCGGCGTCGAGCTCCCTGAATGTTTCACGTGGCAGGGTAATTGAACTCGGGGTTTGGATACCGTTTTGGGCAACCAGAATCTTGGCAATTGATTTATCCCAGGCCAACTTTGCTGCTGTTGCTGTTGCCCCAACAAATGGGATTCCGGTCAAAGAAAGGATGTCCCTCAAGGCACCGTCTTCGCCGCTGGCGCCGTGCAGCACCGGCCAAATGACATCGGGCTTGTCTTTTTTGAGGTTCTCAAGAAGCTCGTGATCTGGTTCGCGCATAATCACTTGCGCGCCTTTTTCAATCAGGGCATCGGCAACTCGGCGACCGGATTTCAAAGAGATGTCACGCTCGTGGGATATTCCTCCAGCCAAAACAACAATCTTTAGCTTGCTGGCTTGTTTGCTCGTTGGAGTCATGGCTTAGCCCTTCCCGAAGGTTTGTTGAAGATCGAGCTGCAAGTTGATCACGTTGCTTAGCCGCTTGATCCCTAAATCTATGCGCTCAGGTGTTGGGTAGGAATAGCAGATACGAAGTTTGTTCTTGCCCTGACCGTCGCCATAGAACGCGGTTCCTGGCGTATAGGCAACCAGCTCTTTGACAGCGAGTGGAAGCATCGCCTTCGAGTCCATGCCTTGTGGCAGATCAACCCAAAGATAGAACCCACCATCGGGCTTGGTTGTTTTGAGCGAAGGAAGGTATTCCTTCATTGCCTTTAGGGCTGCATCTTTGCGCTGCTTGTAAACGCCTCTGAAAGTGTCAACTTGTTTTTGCCAATCGGCGGTTGCCAAGTATTCGGATATCAACATCTGCGAAAAAGCACTCGGGCACAAAATTGCAGATTCTTGAGCTAGCACTAGCTTTTCTCTAATTGGGGGAGGGGCCAGAACATAGCCAACGCGGAAACCCGGAACCAAAATCTTGGAAAAAGACCCAAGGTAGATGACGTTGTCATCTATCGAGCGAAGCGCCTTGGGCGGCTTTTTATCAAAATACAAAAGTCCGTAAGGGTTATCTTCAACCACCAAAATGTTGTTGCGTTTGGCAATAGCAAGAATCTCTGGTCTTCTCTTGGCGGATAGCGTCACACCAGAGGGGTTGGCAAAGTTTGGAACCAGATATAAAAGCTTGATTTTCTTATTTGCTTTTTTCAGCTTTGCAATTGCCTGCTCAAGTGCCTCCGGTGACATGCCGTCATTGTCGGTATAGACGTGCTCAACCTCAGCTAGATAGTGACGGAAGATTCCAAGTGCGCCAACATAAGAGGGTCCCTCGGCGATAACAACATCGCCTTCGTCCAGAAATAAACCTGCAAGCAATTCAAGGCCATGCTGCGAGCCGGTTGTGATTACAAGATCCTCAACGCTGGAAGAAATTCCTTCGAGTGCCATGATGTCGTGGATTTGTCCACGGAGAGTTATATCTCCCTGACCGCCGCCATACTGCAGTGCCATGTCACCCTTGGTCGACATGAGCTTTTCAAAGCTTTCGGTGATTAGTTCTTTTGGCAGGGAAGAAACATTTGGCATGCCGCCAGCAAGGGAAACAACCTCTGGTCTTGATACAACTGCAAAGAGAGCTCGAACTTCAGAAACTGAGAGAGAGCCTGCGCGCTTGGCGTAGCTATCGATCCAGTGATCGAATCTTTCGCCTGTCGGTTTTGCCATGGCTCACTTTAGATTTTTAGGGAAACAAGGTTTCCCACAATCTTAGCTAAGCCAGGAATGCAGCCAAATCTTCGACGATTGCGGTCTTTGGTTTTGCTCCGACCATTTGCTTCGCAATTGTTCCGCCCTGGAAAACTGCCATCATCGGAATGCCGGTGACGCCATACTGCATCGCAAGTTCAGGCTCTTCGTCCACATTCACTTTGACGATGTCAATCTTGTCGGCGTACTCGGTTGCAATCTCATCAAGAATCGGAGATACCATGCGGCAAGGCCCACACCACTCAGCCCAGAAATCAACCATCACTGGCTTCGGGTTATCCAGCACATCGGCTTGGAAGGATGCTGTGGTGACGTTCTTGGCTGACATGGGTTCTCCTTAGGGTTATGTTTCTTAGTGTGAGGCGATGAAGTGCTCGGCGTCAAGGGCTGCAACACAACCAGAACCAGCTGCGGTGATTGCCTGACGGTAGGTCGGATCAATAACGTCTCCGCAAGCAAAGACACCTTCGATTGTGGTCTTTGAAGATCTGCCATCAACCTTGATGAAGTTCTCTGCAGTTAGCTCAAGCTGGTTTTCAACCAACCAAACTCTCGGGTCATTTCCAATGGCAATAAATAGTCCATCTAGGTCCATTTGAGATTCTTCACCGGTGACAGTGTCCTTGAGCTTGATCCCGGTTAGCTTTGGATCTCCAAGAAGCTCCTCAACGCCCTTGTTCCAGATGAACTCGATCTTTGGGTTTGCCTTGGCGCGATCCTGCATGATCTTGGAAGCCTTCAATGTGTCCCTGCGATGAATTACAAAAACCTTGGTCGCGAAGCGAGTCAGGAACAAAGCCTCTTCCATGGCCGAGTCGCCACCGCCAACAACAGCAATTGTCTTTTCTCTAAAGAAGAAACCATCGCAGGTGGCACACCAGCTAACACCATGACCAGATAGAGCCTTTTCGTTTGGCAAACCTAGTTCGCGGTAAGCGGCCCCGGTTGCCAAAATAACGGCCTTTGCCTCAAAGACATCTCCGTTGCCACACTTCACAATTTTTGGATTTGCCTTTAGGTCAACTTCCACCACGTCCTGCAGCAAAATCTCTGTCCCAAAGCGCTCGGCCTGCTCCTGGAATTTGGCCATCAAGTCAGGACCCATAAGACCGCCTGGAAAACCTGGGTAGTTCTCAACTTCGGTGGTTTTCATAAGTTCGCCACCAGGCTCAACGCTGGAAGCAATCATGAGAGGGGTTAGGCCCGCTCTAGCTGCATAGATAGCAGCTGTGTATCCGGCGGGGCCGGATCCGATGATTATTACTTCGCGCATTTGATTACTCCAAAACGGCCTTATAAATTGCTAGGCACCTAGCCAACAACCAAGCTTAGCGGCGCAGTATTCCAGCGATCCCGTCGAAGGCAGTGTCTATCTCGGGAACCTTGAGTAGCTTCAAAGTGACGATATAGGAAACAAGCATCAACATTCCAGCGGTAAAGATAACCCCCACCGCGCCTGCGATGGTGTCGATTGCGAAGCTGTCCTCGCGAATCCCACCCAGATAAATAATAGACGCCGTACCAACCGCGAAGGTGACAAACCCAGCAACAATTACCCGAAGCGTTAGGGCGTGACCTTTGGGGGGTGCGCCAATTTCTCCGATCCTTCTTCGAAGCAAAAGATAGGCAGCCAAAGCCTGAATCAAGATGGTGAAGCTCGTTAGACCCGCAAGGGACATAACCAGAAACTGAGATTCCATATTAAAGAACAAGTAAATCGATCCAAGAATATGAAAAACAATTTGCACCGAGGTAAACACAAACGGTGTTCGAGTATCCTCCAGAGCGTAGAAAGCTCGCTGAAACATAAACACCATTCCAAAAGGAATCAAACCAAACATGGTTGCAAACAACACGTTGCCCAAGGCAACCGTGGAGTCAAACTCCCCAACAAACACTCTCGCCACCGGCAGCGAAAGAAGAATTAGTGCAATAGAAGAAAAGGTATTTACCAAAACAACTATTCGAAGCGATGAACGCAAATCCGCCTTCATCAAGTGAATCTGTTTTTTCTGCACGTGCTCACTCATCTTTGTAAAGTAAGCGGTTGCAATAGAAACGGTCACCACCGAGTGCGGAAGCATAAAGATTAACCAAGCGATAACCATCGCAGCAATCGATGCAATTGCTGGCCCATCGCCACGATCAGCAACCGCGCGCGATGCAACAACGGTTTGAATTAGCCCACCGATTTGGGAAACCAAAACCATGGCCAGTGACCAACCGGCAGCTTTGATTGCTGGCCTAAGTCCCACACCGCGCCAGGAGAAATTTAGTGAGAACTTGATTCCAATTTTTCTCCAGGCAAAAAACAATATGAAAGCTTGGGCCATGACACCCAAAGTCGCAGATCCACTAAGAAGTGCAATCTGGGAAGCACCCCACTGCTCAACTGTTCTTGTGCCAGTTGGGTCTGCCCCGAAAATTACAAAAAAAGCAATCAGGCCAATTAGGCCAACCAAGTTGTTTAGTACCGGTGCCCACATGTAAGGACCGAACGCGCTTCTGGCATTTAGCACTTCACCAAGCATCGAATAAAGCCCATAGAAAAACAGCTGCGGTAAACACCAGTAAGCAAAGGCCGTTGCCAACGCTAGCTGGGCAGGCGACCAACCGGTTGTGTATAGCGAAACAAGTAAGGGCGCAGCCAGTGTGGCGGCAACGGTGACCACGGCAAAGACTGTAATCGCCAAAGTCAAAAGCCTGTCGATGTAGCCGTGACCATCGTCGTCGTGGCTACGGGCTTTAACAATCTGCGGAACTAGCACCGCGGAAAGCACACCGCCGGCAATAATCGCATAGACGTTATTCGGTAGTTGATTGGCAACACCAAAGGCGTCGGCAGCATCTGTTGTAACACCGATTGTTAGCGCGAGGACAACAGTTCTAATGAACCCGAGAATTCGGGACGCTATGGTGCCACTGGCCATGATGACGGAAGATCTGGCAATGCCCATGAAAAATCCTTAAGAAGTTTTTCTTCGCCGAAGGGTTCTAATAACACCGATAACCATCAACACCGCAACGAAGCTCAGAAACAACACTATTGCCGCTGTTTCGATATCTGGGTTAACGGTGAGATTTATCGGAACTCGCACCCCAAGCTCACGACCAGACAGCGCAGTTAGCCAAGAAACCAGCACCACGTTGCCGCTACCGATTGCTCTAATTGGAAACTGTGCATTTACAGTTGTCCCGGCCGGAATGACAAGCTGCATGGTGGAATCCTCGACAACTAGCTTTGCTGAGTTGGACTTCAAATTCACAATCACTCGAACTTCACCCGCCAGAGTGTTGGTCACCGCAACAGGAAGAGAAGATTCACGAGAAACCAAGTTGATGCCAGAGCCCTTCACGATTGAAACAGAACCAGCGTCAGCCTCAGTGAGGGTTGCAGGCAAGGCGGGTGTTGCTGCCAAAACGGTGGAAGCGGCTACGGCAATGATGATGACTAAGGAAATCTGCCTTACGTACTTTTTCAACTGCGTGCCTCAATAAGTTCTATCGCCAATTTTGCAATGCGCTTTTCATTGCCATGAGAAAGCCTAGCCAGCAGCTCGGATACCCGCACCCACTCCAATTCAGAGGCTTCTTTGTGAGGGTCTTTGTCGAAGGAGAGCTCGCCTCCGGTTTGCTGCATCAAATACACGTGAACCGTCTTGCTGATCTTTGATCCATCTTGGATGAACAGGTAGTTCACTTCTCCAAGGTGCTGAATGATTTGTGCTTCCAGGCCAGTTTCTTCAAACACTTCTCTAATGGCTGCTTGTTCGCTGGTCTCGTTTTGCTCGAGGTGACCTTTTGGAATACACCACTCAAGTTTTCCACCGCGATTGAATCTGGCCATCAGGGCAACAAGCGTTGGGTCAGATTTTGAAATCACAAACCCACCGGAAGATACCTCGGTGTGGTTTGAGTTTGATTGCATTGCACAATTCTACCGAACGAGAAATTCTCTATCTCGGCTTGCCCAAAGCCACTAAAAACGCGGGTGTGGCAAGCTGGTAGCGATGGAAACCGCCGACGCAATGAAAAACCTAGAGCATCTCACTTCAACTGCTCTGTTGGAAAAACTTGGGAAGTTGTTTTCGAGCGCCGGTTTTGAACTTGCTCTAGTTGGCGGCCCAGTAAGAGATGCAATTTTGGGAAGAGTTGCTCCCGATGTTGACCTAACTACCAACGCAACCCCCGATGAGATCCTTGCCCTTATAAAAGGCAAAGTAGATAGCCACTGGGAAATAGGAAAAGAGTTTGGAACCATCGGATGCCGGATCGGCGACGATCAAATTGAAATCACAACTTATCGAACCGATGCTTATGACGCAGATTCTAGAAAACCAGAAGTTCGCTTTGGCAAAGACCTAACCGAAGATCTAAAGCGCCGCGATTTCACAGTGAACTCAATGGCACTAACCCTCCCAGATAGAAAGTTCGTTGATCCCTTTGGCGGCCTTAGAGACCTAATGGACCAGGTCCTAAAAACCCCAGGCAAACCAGAGGACTCGTTTGGCGATGACCCACTTCGCATGCTGCGCGGCGCGCGGTTTGCATCTCAGTTGGGTTTTGAAATTGAACCAGAAACTTTTGAAGCCATGCATTCGATGCGCGATCGCCTGAGCATTATTTCAGCCGAAAGAATTCAAGCTGAACTACAAAAACTTATGCTCGGAAAATTTCCCCGCAAGGGCCTAGAAGCCCTAGTTGATTCGGGACTTGCTGAAATTGTGTTGCCGGAGCTTCCAGCGCTGAAATTGGAAGTCGATGAGCATCACCACCACAAGGATGTTTATGAGCACACCCTCAAAGTCGTTGAACAGGCCATCGACTACGAGAAGGATTACAAGCTAGAGCCTGATATCACATTGCGCTTTGCAGCGTTGCTGCACGATATCGGAAAGCCGGCAACCAGAAAATTAGAACCTGGCGGAGCGGTTAGTTTCTACCACCACGATGTGGTTGGTGCCAAGCTTGCTAAAAAGCGCATGAAGGAACTTCGCTTTGATAACGACACCATCAAAGCAGTTTGTTCTTTGATTGAGCTTCACTTGCGCTTTTTTGGTTACAGCGATCAGGCATGGACCGATGCCGCTATAAGAAGGTATGTGCGCGACGCTGGAGATCAGCTAGTGAGACTGCACATCCTTACCCGCGCCGACGTCACCACCAGAAACAAGCGAAAAGCAGACCTTTTATCTCACGCTTACGACGATCTGGAAGCGCGCATAGAGAAGGTAATGGAGCAAGAAGAACTAAACGCCATGCGCCCTGATCTAACCGGCGAGCAGATCATGGAAATCCTTGGCATTCCAGCAGGCCCCGGGGTCGGGAAAGCCTATAAATACCTTCTGGAGCTTCGAATAGAGAGTGGCCCAATGGGCGAAGCGGCCGCCAAAAAGGCCTTGCTTGAGTGGTGGCCTAAGGGCTAGAGTAGGGAAGTTGCCTGAATCTTAGGTAGCAGATGTCATTTATACCCTCCTGTCATGGAACGTCCATGGCCGCTCTAGTCCAAAGGAGGTGGGTTAGCTATGCATCAGTACGAAGTAATGGTTATTCTCGACCCAACCGTCGAAGAAAAAACAGTACAACCATCCCTAGAAAAATTCCTCAACGTAATCACCACTGCTAAAGGCACTGTTGACACTTTGAGCATCTGGGGCAGACGCCGTTTGGCTTATGAAATCCAGAAGAAGTCCGAAGGTATCTACGCCGTCATCAACATGACAGCTCCATCAGATGCCGTTATCGAGCTTGACCGTCAGCTGAACCTTTCAGAAGCTGTCATGCGCACCAAGGTGCTACGCGCCGAGGACGTTCAGTTCACAATCACACCGATTGAGTATGTAGCTGAGAAATCCTACGAGCGCCCACCGCGCAAGGGTCCAAGAAAAGACTCTTCAGACAAGCCCTCCTCATCGCGCCCTTCAGAAGAAAAATCTGCTGACAAGGTAGCTGAGACCGTAGAAGCAGCAGCGGAGTAATCATGGCCGGAGAAGTCACAATCACCGTAGTTGGCAACATTGCTGACGACCCAGAACTTCGTTACACCCAGGGTGGAGTAGCTGTTGCAAGCGTAAGAGTTGCATCCACTCCTCGCACAATGAACAAGCAGACCAATGCTTGGGAAGATGGCGAAACTGTTTGGGTTCGTTGCACCGCTTGGCGTGAACTTGCCGAGAACGTTGCACAGTCTTTGACCAAGGGTTCCAGAGTTGTTGTAACCGGTCGCCTAAAGGCTCCTTCTGCTTACACTGCTGCATCAGGTGAGGCTCGCGCTTCACTAGAAGTTGAGATCGAAGAAATCGGTCCATCCCTTCGCTATGCAACAGCTACAGTCACCCGCCGTGCTCGCGAAGGCGGAAACGCACCAGCGGCAATGACCCAAGATCCTTGGGCCAACACCCCTGCAGCACCAGCTGCAGCAAAGGCCGATGACGGCTGGGCAAACCCGGGTGCTCCGGCATCAGACGACACACCTTTTTAAAGTTTAGAAACTAGGAGAAAAACAAGATGGCTGGAAAAACCGACCCACGTCGTAAACCAACTCGTAACTCGAAGCTAGACAAACTAGCTCCAGTTAAATTCATGAAGGTCGGAATCATCGACTACAAGGATGTTGCAACACTGAGAAAGTTCATCTCAGACCGCGGAAAGATCCGCGCACGTCGCATCACCGGTGTTTCTGTTCAGGAACAGCGCCTCATCGCAACCGCAATCAAGAACGCACGCGAGATGGCACTATTGCCATACGCCGGTGCTGGCCGCTAAGGAGAACCAGGAATATGTCAAAGATCATTCTCACTAACGAGGTCTCAGGACTTGGTTCTGCAGGCGACGTCGTTGAAGTTAAGAACGGCTACGCACGTAACTACCTACTTCCTCGCGGCTTCGCTGTTATCTGGAGCAAAGGCGGCGAGAAGCAGGTTAGTTCTATCCGCGCAGCTCGTGACGCACGTCAGCTAGCAACCATCGAAGAGGCACAGACCCTAAAGGCTCGCCTGGAAGAAGCTTCCGTGAAGCTTTCCATCAAGGCAGGCGTTGGCGGTCGACTATTCGGCTCAGTCAAGACTGGCGACATCGCAGCAGCAGTTGCTGAAGCAGGCATCGGTTCCATAGACAAGCGCAAGGTTGAAATTCCAAACCCGATTCGTTCCGTTGGCGAATACCTAGCCACCGTGCGTCTACACGGCGACCTGGTTGCAACCATCAAGCTAAAGGTTGTTGGAAAGAAGTAAAAACCTTTCAAAGCATTGAACTAAACCCCAGGCCATAGGTCTGGGGTTTAGTGTTTCTGGGGTCCAAAAATGATCCAAATGGGCCACTTTTGACAAGTTGTGGATAACCTGCGGTTAGCACCCTGTTTTTGGACCAAAAGAGGGGCTTATACACAACCCTCATTGCCATCTTGAGAGTTTGCAATGAATTTGTTATGCACAAGCAAATGCCAGTGTTTACTTGGCATGCGGGCCCGAAAGAATTTGCGGTTCCACAGGCCCATCCACAAGTTTTCCGGATTTATTAGAGTGTTTTCCCCGAGTTATCCACAGTGTTATACACACCGCGGCTTTATAAGGGTTTGTCAGTGGTGGATGCTAGACAAGTTATCACCACCCTCATTTCTAGGAGCAATCAATGTCATTGGCGCCCGTACTACCGGCAGAGCCGGGGCGATCCACTGACAGAGTGCTACCTCACGACCTTCTAGCCGAGCAATCCACGCTCGGTGCGATGTTAATTTCGCAAGAAGCAGTTGCTGAAGTTTTCGAATATGTTCACGGTCCTGACTTTTACGCACCGAAACACCAAATTATTTTTGAAGCACTACTCACGCTTTACGGAATGGGTGAACCAACCGATGTCATTACAGTTACCGATCAGCTTGTAAAGACTGGAAGTTTGGTTCGTTCCGGCGGTGCAGATTATTTGCACACACTTACCAGCACTGTTCCAACTGCAGCCAACGCTTCTTTCTACGCAAAGATTGTTCAGGAAAAAGCAACGCTAAGAAGACTTGTGGAAGTTGGAACACGCATTGCACAACTTGGTTACGCCAACGAAGGTGAAGTCACTGATCTTGTAAATACAGCACAAGAAGATGTTTACAGAGTTACACAATCTGGTACCGGTGAAGACTACGTCGCGCTTAGCGATTCCATCGAGGCTGCTATTGCAGAAATCGAAGCAGCGCAGGACAGCAACGGAGATCTCGTCGGTGTTCCAACTGGTTTCACTGAACTTGACGCACTAACAAACGGTTTCCATCCAGGACAGCTAATTATTGTTGCCGCTCGTCCTGCAATGGGTAAGTCAACATTTGCATTGGACATCGCAAGAAACGCAGCAATTGCTCAGGGCAAATCAACACTGTTTTTCTCCTTGGAAATGGGTCGCGCAGAAATTGCTATGCGCATGCTTTCTGCGGAGTCATCAATTCCTTTGCAGTCAATGCGAAAAGGAAACATCGCAGATTCCGACTGGACCAAGCTTGCTCAAGTTCGCGGTCGCATCAACGATGCGCCTTTATACATTGACGACTCACCGAACATGACCCTGGTTGAAATTCGCGCGAAGTGCAGACGGTTGTCTCAGCGCGTGGGGCTAAAGATGATCGTGATCGACTACCTACAGCTTCTTACCTCGGGTAAGAAAGTCGAATCGCGTCAGCAGGAAGTTTCCGAGTTCTCTCGTGCACTAAAGCTTTTGTCGAAAGAGCTAAACATTCCAGTGGTTGCTCTTTCACAGCTAAACCGTCAAGCAGAACAGACCAAGGATAAAAAGCCTGAGCTTTCTCACCTTCGTGAATCTGGTTCCTTGGAGCAAGACGCTGACGTAGTAGTACTTTTGCACCGCGAAGCTATCGGCGACACGGATCACCCAAGAGCGGGTGAGGCAGATTTGATTCTTGCCAAGCAGCGCTCTGGTCCTACCGGAACCGTTACTGTGTCCTTCCAGGGTCACTACTCGCGCTTTGTAAACATGAAGGTCTAATAAGTGAAATTTGTTTTTGCTCTTCGAGCAGCAATTTCCTTCGGCGTTGGAATCTTTATCACTTTCAATCAATCTCATTCGGCAGCAACCGGCTTATTCGCACTCGGAATCTTTGGAATCGGCTTTGCACTTTTCAATGGAGTTGGAAGCGTAATTTGGGGAAATGGGATATTCTCGCTGGAGAATTTCCCACTCACACTTGCTGCACTGCTCGTTGGCACAGCTGCGCTATTGGTTCCGGCAACCGATCCAGAGGCCTCGGCCTTGGTCTTTGTTTATCTTGTGACTGGCTGGGGACTAATCGCCGGAGCATTTGAAATGTATCTTGCTCGAAGATCTGGCTTTGCCACTCGTTTTGGAAAAGATAGCTTGATTAGTGCGAGTTTGAGCTTGCTTGTTGGCCTGCTGTTTCTAGCTGTTCCGCTGGATATCAATTCAGCGGTTGGCTTTTTTGGTGCTTACCTTGTGCTGAGTGCTGTGCACTTAGGTATCTCGGCGACAACGCCGAGTAAATAGCTTTAAGCTTGATGCATGCCTAGAAAAACCAAAGTCAGTACCTTTTTGACTCTTTCAGCTGCCGCTGCTGTGTTTGTTGGCGCGATGGTTTTCTTTGCTGTTGACATGCTTGAGTCGGCAATTATCTGGGGCGGGCTTACCTTTATTGTTTCGCTGGTTGCAATTTCAACCATGGCTCTGATGGTTCCTGAGAACAAGAACGATCCCGATAAGCAAGTACTTAGCTAAATAAATAGAACTAGAGTTGCGCTAACTTGGCCGCAAGGCCGATGTAATCTTTCGGGGACAAAGCTAACAACCGATCTTTAGCAGCTTTCTCGATATCCAACTTCACAATAAAGTCCGCTAGATCTTCGCGGGTCAGTCGCTTACCGCGGGAAAGATCCTTCAGCACGTCGTACGGATTACTAATCTTTGATCGACCCGCTATAACTTCAGCTCTGATGACAGTCTGTATTGCTTCGGTCAGCACTTCCCAGTTCTCAGAAAGATCTGCTGCCATGACCGATTTAGCAACTTCAATTTCTGTTAGTCCCTTGGCGATGTTGTCTAAGGCAAGAAGGCTGTGGCCAAAGGCCACTCCAATGTTTCTTTGTGAAGAAGAATCAGTCAGATCTCGCTGCATGCGAGAGGTGACTAGGGTTGCAGCCAGCACGTCAAACAACGCATTTGAAATTTCGAGGTTAGCCTCAGCGTTTTCAAAGCGAATTGGGTTGATCTTGTGTGGCATGGTCGATGACCCGGTTGCGCCCTTAACTGGGATCTGTGTGAAGTATCCAATCGAGATGTAGCTCCAGATATCTGTTGCAAGGTTGTGTAGCACTCGGTTGAAGTGAGCAATAGAGCTGTATAGCTCTGCTTGCCAGTCATGAGATTCAATCTGAGTGGTCAGTGGGTTGAATTTCAAACCCAGCGATTCAACAAGTTCTTTAGCAAGTTCCGGCCAGTTGGCACCAGGAACAGCAACTACCTGAGCGGAGTAGGTTCCGGTAGCACCGGAGAACTTTCCTAGATACTCGGTTTTTTCAATTCTTTTGATTTGCCTATCGAGCCGGGATGCAAAAACAGCAATTTCTTTGCCCATAGTGGTCGGGGTTGCTGGCTGACCGTGAGTTCTTGAAAGCATAGGAACGCTTGCCAAGGAGTGAGCAAGCTCGGAAAGTGTTGCCAAAAGTTGTTTGGCCTTTGGCAACCAAACCTTGTTCACGGCATCCTTGATGATCAGCGCGTAGGAAAGATTGTTTATATCTTCGCTGGTGGCTGCGAAGTGAGCGAGTTCGTGAAGATCTTCTCGTTCGATTTCTGTCAACTTGTCTCGGACGAAATACTCAACCGCTTTTACGTCGTGGTGGGTTCGAGCTTCGGTTTCAGCAAGTTTTGCAACATCTGCGTCACTGAAGTAGTCCGCGGCCATGCGAAGCCTGCGGGCTTGCTCTTCGGTGATGTAGCGGTCTTTGCCAAAGAGTTCTTTGTTGGCAAGCAAAACCAGCCACTCGATTTCGACTTTGATTCTTGCTCGGTTGAGAGCGGCCTCAGATAGATACAGGGAGAGTTCTTGAACCTGGGATGCGTAGCGGCCATCAAGCGGACTAAGCGGCTGAAATGAAAGGCTCACTCCACCATTGTGCCGTAAGCCAACAGGTTTCACCTTTTAGAGCTTTCCCCAATTTGCCCTAACTGGCCCACAACTGCCCGAGGACAGATTGATATAGAAATCGTGGAATCTATATCAGCCCAGATCGAAGCGGCCCTGTATCGGCTTCGATTGGCTAAGCCCACCCCAGGTCTTTGGGCCGGTGCCACTGCCGCGACTCTTACCTCAACGCTCGCCTCGCTCGAGAGTGAGTTGTTAGCTCTGCAACAATCGCTGAACTGGTGAGCATTGAAAGCTACGGGGGAAATCCAGACATAGTCGCTACCCGCGAAGAAATACAACGAGTGGCACTGGAGATAAAATCTTGTGCAGAAACCCTAAACGCCTGGAACCCGCTTGAATCGGTTTGGTCTGATCCAATTCATCAGATTCAATACCGAGTGCTTTCTGCCAGCGTGCTGCCAAAACTTGAAAGACTTTACAGCCACTGCATGATTGCTGCCGAGAACTACTTCACCACCGAGGCACAAATCCACAGGCGCTTTGAAATTGCATTTATTCCACAGCTTGCCCAGTTCACCACCAACATAGGAGCCGCTCTGGGTTGGAAGCTTGACAGCAAGGTCTCGGCAACGCTGGCACTTCAAACAACGTCTACAAAGACCGATTCAATAACTCAAATGCTTGATCGGTTGTGGAGACTCTCTGCCAAAGATAAGCCGACAATCGGCGTTGATTTGTTTGATACACAAGCGGGAACCAAGATCGCAGTTGTATATGTTCCTGGAACTCAAACCTTTGGTTTCGGAGAAGGAACCAACCCGCTGGATATGGCATCGAATATTCAAGCCATGTCTGGATCGGGCAAAGCTGCCAGTGAGAAAGCTGTGCTGCTTGCCATTGGGCAAGCAGGCATCAACCCAGCCGATGAAGTAATACTCGTTGGTCACTCGCAGGGTGGAATGGTTGCAGGCAATATCGCCGCTTACCCCTCGGGATTTATTGCGGCAGGGCTTGTTGCCTTCGGTGCTCCCCTGGCGCAAATCAAAAACCTCAAAATGCCAGTTATGGCTATTGAGCACGTGAATGACCCGGTCCCAAACCTTTCGGGAAAGGCAAATCCAATGAAGAAAAACTGGGTGAGTGTTCAAAGAATTAGCGAGAAGCCCGAATCGGATGCGTTGCTGTTTTCACATTCGCTCAAAAGCTACCGAAACACAACAACCGCAATTGATGTTTCAAGCGATGTTGGGATCGAGAACATCAGGGGAGAAATCTTTCAAAAACTTAGGGGTACAAAACCATCCAAGTCTTTTGAGTTTGTGATCTCTAGAGAAGCCTTGCGGCCTTGAAGATTGCGCGAGCCAAGAAAGATGAAATTGAAATGATGACCGATGCAAGGATTGCCCAACCAAGAGATTCAATAGTTAGCCCCTCCGATGTGAATCCTTCGATGGTTAGAATATCCGAACCAATTTGCGTTGAAAGCCAGGCCACAAACAGAAGTAGTGCTCCGTTTAGAACGAATGAAATCAGACCGAAGGTAAGAACGTAAAGAGGGAAAGCAAGAACCTTAACTACTGGAGCGATGATTGCGTTAATCAGTCCAAAAATTGCGCCTACGAGTAAAAATGATCCAATTGTTTGCCACAGGCCATCTCCACCGTAAGGAGTAAGAGTTACCGCTGGAATCAAGAAGGTTACAAGCCATATTGCGCCTGCACTGATGATGCTGGATACCAGGAATCTAATCACTTTTCTATTGTCCCAGCAAAGCGGGTAAATTGGAGTGATGACTCCTCAGGGCGGGCGTGTGCCGCAAGTTCAGATGCTTTCTCCGGATGGCATCTTTGAAGTGCCTGCTGAGTATGCCGAATACGGCAAATACATCGAGAGATTAAATCTTGACGATTTTTTGAAGTTCTATCGTGACATGGCTCGCATTCGAAGATTTGATAACGAGTGCACCGCACTTCAGCGCCAGGGACAGATGGGTCTGTGGGTTCAAGCCCTTGGTCAAGAAGCAGCCCAAATTGGTTCGGGCTACGGAGTTGGACCTAACGATCACATGTTCCCTAGCTACCGCGAACACGGAGTAGCAATCACCCACGGCATCGATTTGATGTCAATCATCAAGATCATGCGCGGTGTGAACCACGGCGGATGGAACCCTGAAGAAACCCGCTTCCATCTTTACGCCATCGTGCTTGCTACCCAGGTGCTTCACGCCACCGGCTACGCGATGGGTGTGAACTTCGATGGGCTAGTTGGAACAGGAAACCCGGATGTTGACCAGGCAGTAATCACCTACTTCGGTGACGGTGCAACCGCCGAAGGCGATGTCAGCGAAGCGCTGCTTTTTGCAGCAACAACTAAAGCCCCGCTGGTATTTTTCTGCCAGAACAACCAGTGGGCAATCAGCTCTCCGGTGTCTGCTCAAACTGTTGTCCCGCTTTATCTTCGTGGAACCGGATTCGGTGTTCCTGGAATCCAGGTTGATGGCAACGACGTTTTGGCTTGCTACGCCGTGACAGCCAAGCACATGGACGATGCCAGAAACGGTCTTGGTCCTTCCTTAATCGAAGCCCTCACCTATCGAGTCGGTGCACACACCACCAGCGACGATCCAACCAAATACCGTCCAGCCGAAGAGCTCGAGTATTGGAAGGCAAGAGACCCACTAACGCGCTTTGAGAAGTTCCTGCGCCGTCAGGGCGTGGGCGATGACTTCTTTGAAGAAGTGGCCATCGCAGGCGATCAATTGGCTGAGCAAATTAGAGCAGAAACATTTGCAATGCCTAACCCACCGCTTGAAAACATTTTCAAGCACGTTTATACAGACCCACACCCACTCATTGCCGAGCAGCAGGCTTGGCTCGAAGGTTACGAAGCTTCCTTTGAAGAAGGTGAGGCCGAGTGAGTAACTCAGTAGAGATGCCAATTGCTAAGGCCATCAACGCCGGTATTCAAAAAGCAATGCAGAAAAACAACAAGGTTTTAGTGTTCGGCGAAGACGTTGCAGAACTTGGCGGAGTATTCCGCGTTACCGAAGGACTACTTACCGAGTTTGGAAACAAAAGAGTTTTCAACTCCCCCATCGCCGAATCAGGAATTGTCGGAACCGCAATTGGTCTTGCAATGCGCGGGTACCGCAGCGTTGCCGAGATTCAGTTCGAAGGTTTCGTTTATCCAGCTTTCAACCAGATAGTTTCTCAACTTGCAAAGCTCACAAATCGTTCCGAAGGACATCTTTCGATGCCGGTTGTTGTTCGCATTCCTTACGGTGGTGGAATCGGAGCGGTTGAACATCACTCGGAATCTCCAGAGGCATACTTTTCTCACACCCCAGGGCTTCGCGTTATAAGCCCATCAAATTCCAACGATGCTTACTGGATGATTCAGCAGGCAATTGAATCTAATGATCCGGTTATTTTCTTTGAGCCCAAGAGAAGGTACTGGCAAAAAGGAATGGTCAATCTAGACACTCCACCATCAGGAATGCACGATGCCAAGGTGCTGCGCGAAGGAACCCAAGTCACGCTAGTTAGCTACGGACCAATGATTCCAACTGCATTGCAGGCAGCTGAAGTTGCAGCAGCTGAAGGAACAAGCATTGAGGTGATTGATCTTCGATCAATGTCACCAATTGATTTTCAAACCATTATCAATTCGGTAATGAAAACGGGCAGGTTGGTTGTTGCCTCGGAAGCGTCAACTTCCTTCTCCGTCTCAGCTGAAATTGCAGCCAAAGTGGCAGAGCTGGCCTTTTATCACTTAGAAGCACCGGTTATTCGAGTTGGAAGTTTTGATGTTCCCTATCCTCCTGCCAAACTTGAGGAACTGTTCTTACCCGATGCGGATCGAATTCTCGAAGCCGTCGACCGATCGCTGAATTACTAAAGGAGGGCAAAAGATGTCACTAGCCATGTTCAACTTGCCCGATGTTGGCGAAGGTCTAACCGAAGCTGAGATTGTTTCTTGGAAAGTCTCCCCGGGAGATACCGTCACCGTGAATCAAGTAATTTGCGAAATTGAAACAGCGAAATCGATTGTTGAACTTCCCTGCCCATTTGCCGGAACTGTCGAAGAACTTCTTGCCAAAGAGGGAGACACCGTAGGGGTTGGCATGCCAATCATCTCGGTTCAAGCCGAAGGAAGCATTCTGGTTGCAGGCCCGATCACAACTTCAATTCCGATTGTTCCGGAAATTTCCAGCACCCATCAGGCAGTTGCCGATGTTGCTGCATCGGTGGCATCCGATGAGAACAAACCAAACCTGGTTGGCTACGGATCCGCATC